>NZ_JBNFNU010000290.1:0-5522 GCF_057364445.1 Xanthobacter sp. BG11Y11_SDJG | reverse complement strand
GCCACGCCGACCCCGGCGCCGGCGCCGCCAGCCGCGCCTCGCGCTTGCCGCCCAGCTCTACCAGTTGGCTGATCTGGATCGTCTGCTCGGCAAGGTCCAGCCCCTGGTAGGAGCCCGAGCCCGCCGCATTGTCCACCTCTAGGGAGAGGTTGGGGTTGGGCAGGGCCCCGGCCTGGGTATTGCGGCCGGCTGCGATGCCGATGTCGCGTTCCGCCGCCGTGAGGCGCGGATTGGCGGCAAGGGCGCTGGCGAGGGCGCTTGTGAGGGTCAGCGGACGGGCGGTTTCGGCGCGCGTCTGCGACGCGTGAAGCAGCGCGAGCGCTGCCCCAAGCGCAAGCGCGAGGGCACGAGGCGACATGATCTGATCCAAAGTCTGATGGCGGATCGCCGACGCGGGGCGTCAGCGCGCGAGCAGAAGTCGGATCAGGCGCGCGGGGGGCGGATGTCTGCGGGAACGGAGCGGCCGGCGCTCAGGCGCGTGGGCGCTACCTCCGACGTGGATGGCAGACGCAGGGCCTCGCTTGCTGCCGGAGTATATGGCACCACCATGGAGCAGCCATGGCAGTCATGGTCCGAGGCAGGCTGGGGCTGGGCCGGGTCATGCGCGGCGCCGAACACCTTGGCATCCGTAGCGGCGAGGGAGGGGTCCGCAACGGATGCCTCGACGGGCGACAGGTCGGTGCTCGACACACCGACGCCCGTCAGCGTAACTGAGGTCCCAGCCAACTCTCCCAGAGCGCCGTCCACATCAAAGATGTGATGCGCTGCCAGTGCGCTTGCGAACGGCCCGGCCACAAGGCATGCCACCACGACGACCGACACGGCGCGGCGGAACGCCGGACCGGTGATCGACATGAGGACTTTTGCCAAGACGCGAAGCATGGACCATGAGAGACCCCAAGAGCCGCGATGTGTCAAGTCTTTCGGAAGCGCTGCGTCAGCGTACCCGAAAAGCTTGGGAGATCGCTTGAATTTCGGCCGATCCCAAGGTTTTCGCCCTGGCCGTTATGAAATTGACATTGTCCGTGATCGGAAAGCGTCTCGATCACCCTGCACTGTGCCACGTGGCCGTGGGCGCAGCCGTCGACCATGCGTTGAAGCTCCGCCTCCAGCGCCCTTAGCGCGGCGATGCGGCTGCGCACCTCGATCAGCCGCGCGCTGGCGATCTCGTCCGCCGCCGCGCACGACTGCTCGGGCCGGTCCTGCAGCGTCAGCAGGGTGCGGATAGCCTCGATGTCAAAGCCCAGCTCGCACGCATGGCGGATGAAGGCCAGCCGCTGCAGGTGGGTGGCGCTGTAGAGGCGGCGGTTGCCCTCGGTGCGCGGCAGCGCCGGCATCAGGCCGATCTCCTCATAGAAGCGGATGGTGGGCACCTTCACCCCGCTTAAGCGCGCCGCCGCGCCGATGGGCAGGAGGTCGGGAAAATTTTCGGACGACGGGCCGGACATTGGGGCTTGCTCCTCTAGTGACTAGAGCATCTAGGATCCGCAGCGTGACGCAAAGAAAGGCCGCATCATGACCGCTCCTCTCGTTCAAAGCCGGTTCCGGGTGACCGGGATGGACTGCGCCTCCTGCGCCGCGAAGATCGAGGGCACCACGCTGCGCATCGCCGGCGTGGCGGAAGCCGAGGTCTCGGTGGCGGCCGGCACGCTGGTGATCCGCCACGCCCCGGACGCCGACCTTGCGCCCCTCGCCGGGCGCCTTCCCCCATGGGCTACGCCCTCGCTCCGCTCGCGGCCGGCGGCGGGCAGCGCAAGGCACACGACCATGGAGAGAGCTGCGCGGGGCACGATCATTCCGACCACGACCATGCGGGCCACGACCACACCGGCCACGATCACGCAAAGCACGACCACGCCGAAACCGGCGGCCACGACCATGGTGCTGTCCCCGCCGCCGAAGGCAGATGGTGGTCCACCGGCAAGGCGCGCCTCACCCTCCTGAGCGGCCTCGCTTTGGTTGCGGCCTCCGGCATCGGGACCTTCGTCCCGGCGGTGCAATCGTGGCTGTTCCTCGCCGCCATGCTGGTGGGCCTCGTGCCCATCGCCCGGCGCGCCATCGCGGCCGCCGCGAACGGCATGCCCTTCACCATCGAGATGCTGATGACCATCGCAGCGGCGGGCGCCGTGGTCATCGGCGCGGCCGAGGAGGCGGCGGCGGTGGTGTTCCTGTTCCTGGTGGGCGAATTGCTGGAAGGCGTCGCCGCCGGCCGGGCGCGCGCCAGCATCCGCGCGCTCACCGCGCTGGTGCCAAAGACCGCATTGGTGGAGCGCGACGGCGCCACGGTCGAGGTGCCCGCCGCCAGCCTCGTCGTGGGCGAGGTGATCCTGGTGCGGCCCGGCGACCGGATTTCCGCTGACGGCCTCATCGTCGCCGGCGAGAGCGGCATCGACGAGAGCCCGGTGACCGGCGAGAGCGTGCCGGTGCGCAAGGGGCCCGACGCCACCGTCTTCGCCGGCACCGTGAACGGGGAGGCGGCGCTGCGCGTGCGCGTCACCGCCACCGCCGAGGACAACACCATCGCCCGGGTGGTGAAGCTGGTGGAGGAGGCGCAGGAAAAGCGCGCGCCCACCGAGCGGCTCATCGATCGCTTCTCGCGCTACTACACCCCCGGCGTGGTGGTGGTGGCGGCGCTGGTGGCGGTCATCCCGCCGCTGCTGTTCGGCGGGGCGTGGGATGCCTGGATCTACAAGGGCCTTGCCATCCTCCTCATCGGCTGCCCCTGCGCGCTGGTGATCTCGACCCCGGCCGCCATCGCAGCCGGCCTCTCCGCCGGGGCGCGGCGCGGGCTGCTGCTGAAGGGCGGCGCCGTGCTGGAGACGGCGGGCAAGGTCACCACCGTCTGCTTCGACAAGACCGGCACCCTCACCGCAGGAAAGCCGCAAGTGACGGACGTGATCGCCTTCGCCCTGCCGGACGCCGAGGTGCTGCGCCTCGCGGCAGCGCTGGAGACCGGTTCGAGCCACCCCCTCGCCAAGGCCATCCTTGATCGCGCGGCAGCGGACGCCATCGCCATTCCCGTGGCGGAAGCCGCGCAGGCGCTGGGCGGCAAGGGCGTGTCGGCGCAGGTGGAAGGACGCGAGGTGTTCCTCGGCTCGCCCCAGGCCGCCGCCGCGCGCGCGGCCCTGTCGCAAGAGCAGGCCGACCGGATCGCGGCATTGAACGACGCCGGCAAGACCGTGTCCCTGCTGGTGGCCGACGGCGCCATCGCCGGGGCCATCGCCATGCGCGACGAGCCCCGCCCCGACGCCCCCGAGGGCCTTGCCGCGCTGAAGCGGGAGGGCATCCGCACGCTGATGCTCACCGGCGACAACCGGCGCACGGCGGAGGCTATCGGCCGGCAGCTGGGCATCGAGGTGCGTGCCGAGCTGCTGCCGCAGGACAAGCTGCGCATCGTCGGCGAGCTGCAGCAAGAAGGCGCGGTGGTGGCCAAGGTGGGCGACGGCATCAACGACGCCCCGGCGCTGGCCGCCGCCGACATCGGCATCGCCATGGGCGGCGGCACCGACGTGGCGCTGGAAACGGCGGATGCCGCCGCCCTCCATGGCCGGGTGAAGGACGTTGCCTCCATGATCGCCCTGTCCCGGCGCACCATGGGCAACATTCACCAGAACATCGCCATCTCGCTGGGGCTGAAGGCGGTATTCCTCGTCACCACCATTGCCGGCATCACCGGGCTGTGGCCCGCGATTGTGGCCGACACCGGCGCCACCGTGCTGGTGACCCTGAACGCGCTGCGGCTCCTCTCCTGGGGGCGTGGGTGACAGGGCGGGCAATTCGCAGCGAAGCCCGGCTCTTCATTCCAGACCTTGATAGCTCAACGCGCGCGAGTCTCTTGCTTCAGATCTTTTTGAGCACGGCGGTTACGAATATGAGGCTGCCCGCGAAGATCAGGCCCGCTATTGCGCTCGGTGGCCGGCGATGGCGGAGTATACCTTCACACTAGAACTCTTCTTCGATCCTTCGCCGCCCCCGACCACCCAACCAAGACAGTTGCTCGCGATAATTTTTTCCTCCACAAATGAGGGTAAGAAAATTATCGTGGGAGCGATTCGATGGCTGCGGTTCGCGTGCTTGCCGATCATCCTGAAGTTGACGCTCGCCTCGCCGAGTTCGGCGTGTGGCCCGCGTAGAGATCGGGCCGGATGAGCGACGCGGCATCACCGAGCTCAATGGCGAGGGCGAAGTCACCAGCGGCATCGTGCTGCAGCGCTTCGGTGCCAATGCGCTGACCGTGATCGAGAACGTCAAGGCGCGGCTTGCCGAGATCGCCTCCAGCCTCCCCAAGGGCGCCGAAATCGTGCCGGTCTATGACCGATCCGAGCTGATCGGCCGGGCGATCGAGACGCTGAAGGGCACGCTGATCGAGGAAAGCATCATCGTCGCGCTGGTCTGCGTGGTGTTCCTGCTGCATCTGCGCAGCGCGCTGGTCGCCATATTGATGCTGCCGGTCGGCATCCTGATGGCGTTCGCGGCGATGAAGGCGATCGGGCTCGGCTCCAACATCATGAGCCTGGGCGGCATCGCCATCGCGGTGGGCGCCATGATCGACGCCGCCATCGTGATGATCGAGAACGCCCACAAGCATCTGGAGCGCGCGTCACCGGACAAGCCGCGGGTCGAGATCCTGATCGAGGCGGCGAGCCAGGTCGGTCCGGCGCTGTTCTTCAGCCTGCTGGTCATCACCGTCTCCTTCCTGCCGATCTTCACGCTGGAATCGCAGGAAGGCCGGATGTTCGGCCCGCTCGCCTTCACCAAGACCTTCGCCATGGCGGCCGCGGCCCTTCTATCGGTGACGCTGGTGCCCGCGCTCATGGTGGTCTTCGTGCGCGGCCGGATCATTCCGGAGCACCGGAACCCGATCAACCGGTTCCTGATCTGGGTCTACCGCCCGGTCATCCGCGGCGTCCTGAAGGCCAAGACGCTCACCATCCTCGTCGCGCTTGTCGTGCTCGGGGTGACGCTCTGGCCGGCACGCCAGCTCGGTTCGGAGTTCATGCCGAGCCTCGACGAGGGCACGTTGATGTACATGCCGACCACCTTGCCGGGCATCTCCATCACCAAGGCCGCCGAGCTGCTGCAGGTGCAGGACCGCATCATCAAGAGCTTCCCGGAGGTGGCTTCGGTCTATGGCAAGGCCGGGCGAGCACTGACCGCGACCGATCCGGCGCCGACTGAGATGTTCGAGACCATCATCAATCTGAAGCCGAAGAGCGAATGGCGGCCCGGCGTCACCATCGACAGCCTGAAGGCCGAGATGGACCAGGCGCTGCAATTCCCCGGCGTGTCGAACGCCTGGACCATGCCGATCCGCGCCCGCATCGACATGCTGGCGACCGGCATCCGCACTCCGGTCGGGGTCAAGGTGTTCGGCACCGATCTCGCCCAGATGGAGCAGAGCGCCCGCGAGATCGAGCGGGTGCTGCGGTCCGTGCGGGGCACGTCCAGCGCCTATGCCGAGCGGGTGATCGGCGGCTACTATCTCGACATCGTGCCGGACCGGGAAACGCTCGGCCGCTACG
>NZ_JBNFNU010000289.1:0-5523 GCF_057364445.1 Xanthobacter sp. BG11Y11_SDJG | reverse complement strand
CCGAGCCGGTGGCGGCGGCGGGGCGGCGGGTGAGCGTCGGCCTGTCCATCGGCATCGCCGCGGCGGGCGAGGACCGCGAGACCCCCGAAACCCTCCTGCGCGCCGCCGACCTCGCCCTCTATGCCGCCAAGGCCGGGGGGCGGAACGGGTGGCGGGTGGGGTGAGGGGGCTAGCGCAAAGAGATTTGTGCACACTCCGATGGAGTAAGGGGACCTCTCGGGTCTGCAGGCGACCACCTGGGGGAGGGGGCCGATCGCCGAACGGCCAAAGAAAGATGCCGCCGTGCTCCACGGGCTGGGCGGTGCATAGACTCTGAGGATGGAACGAGCCGTCTGGGCACTCCACTCCGCGTTTTGCGTGGAGTGGAGTGCGGCCGAAAGGCCGAGCTCATGATCATTGGAACCACTGATCGCGGGAGGTGCTTTGATTACACGATAAGCTGTAACTATTGGGTCATCATTAGATAGAAAAATTTTTTAATTTATACGAATTTTCTGCATCAAATGATTTGAGATAGCCCAGATTAAAATGAGAGATGCCTTCAACAGTTAATCCAGATTGCTGAATTAATTCAATCTGATTTATTTCATCCAAAATATTAGAATGTAGATATATTTTATCCATGTTTTTATTATAAATAAAGCGCAATTATTTTTCTCCTGATCAGCTTTTAAGCGAAATTTATTCGCCCAAATCCAAGACGGGGTAGTGAAGATGCCCCTCCCATTCCACCTCAAAATTCTGAAATTTTCCATCCAGAATGACTTGGTGTTGTATGGGTCGCCCAGTGATGAGACGGTAATGTCGCAGGACGCTGTTTCTATTGGTAAGTTTTCTGCCTTACATACGATAAATTTAGCGTTTTGTTTATAAATTGAGATTGAATGACCGAGCATCTTGATAGAGGCATCTGAAATAATCAAATTTTCTGGAGACAAAGATCCTGCTGTAAAATGAGCAAGTTCGGATCGTCCGGCGCCAAACTCAAACGCGCGATAGTCTTTCGTTATATTTTTTAGGAAGCCAAGGAGTAGAAATCTGCTCGCAACACCAAAGTCAGCGCATGTTGGATGTTGTTTTTGGTCGTAATATTCATCCGCAATCAAATCGTAGCCGGAATTCACTTAAATCTCCTATTCATCGACCGTGAGCGCAGTGGGAGGGAGGCGTCTTTCAATGCTTGCAATCGTTTGACTAAGGAGTGAGCGATCTAATTCAGTAAGAACAAATTGTTCAAATCTTTATGATATTCTTTATTTAAAAAGCATCCTTGATTGTCGAATCCATATAGAATATTCCGATTTTATCTTTGTTAAACTCAAATGGAATTGATATGCACGATGGATAGTTAAAGGCGTGTCGAGCTTCGTCGATCGTCATTCCCCATATTTTTGCAATATGCTTTATTTTTTGTTCCTCATCATGCGATTCTTCTTCTGTTGGAATTACTCCTGAAATGATAGCTAATTGCGATCGCCAAGATTGTCCGACAATTCCCCGTCTTATCGAGAATGAGCGTCCGATGGTTAAGCCGGGGAGTCGGTCGCCATTACCGTCTACATATTCCAAGAGCTGCATTGTGCAATTTGAGGCAAGGGGGTCACGAATATGAATTGTTGCACGACATTGCGTTGGAATATATTCATCATTTTTTGATTTTATCTCACTTGAGACTGCCTTAATGAATTTTGTCATGCTATTTGTTATATTTGAGTTCTCAATATATTGTCTGATATCATTAGTAATTGATTCTCTAATAACTGGAATTAATTTTAATAGTTCTTCCTTTTCTTTTTTAGTTCTCTGATTTGGTCATTTAATTCGACGCTTACTCCAAAGGCATTAAAGGTCTTTAGCCGGTTTGTTACAATCGATATCAATGCTTTGAAAAAACCACTTCTATAAACTAATAAAAACATCAGCAGAATAACAGAGGGCCATGAAATTATTTATCAAAATTTTACTAACAAATGTTAAAATAGGTTTAAATAAAATTGTTCCATAGCTCTTTTAGCTGCTTCTTGCGGTGAAAAAACGTACGGAGTCTCAGATTTGAAAGCTGTTATCGAAACAGTGTCTGGCAACGAGTTGTGGATAGCCGCTCCCAAAAGGGCGGCAAGCGCCACAAACGCCGCCAGACATAATAAATTTTATATCTGCTTTTCAACATGGTGAGTTGCGTGCCCGGCATTCAGCGGTAATCTAATCATGTTAGCCTAACTACACGCGTAAGAATAGTGCGAGGGGGCTAATCCCTCTACGCTTCACACCCCCCTCACCACCCAATCGCCCCCGGCAGCCAGGTCGCCAGCGTTGGGAACAGGAACACCAGCACCGTCGCCGCCACCTGCAGGCCGATGAAGGGGATGACGCCGCGATAGATGTCGCCCGTCTTCACCTCCGGCGGGGCCACGCCGCGCAGGAAGAACAGGGCCCAGCCGAAGGGCGGGGTGAGGAAGCTGGTCTGGAGCATCACGCACACCAGCATGCCGATCCACACGAGGTCCACGTTCTGCGCCTGGAAGATGGGCAGAAACAGCGGCACGGCGATGTAGCAGATCTCGATCCACTCGATGAAGAAGCCGAGCAGGAACACGATGGCCAGCATGAACCACACCTCGGCCGCCACGCCCCCCGGCAGCAGGTCGAAGGCGTCCTGGACCAGACGCTCGCCGCCGAGCCCGCGGAAGGCGATGGCGAACACCTGCGCGCAGATCAGGATGAACATCATCTGCGCCGTGATCTTCGCCGTGTCGGTCATGGTGGCCCACAGCGTGCCCCAAGAGAGCCGCCGCCCCAGCGCCGTTACCAGGATCGAGCCCAGCGCGCCCATGGAGGCGGCTTCCGTCGGCGCGGCGACGCCGGCGATGATGGAGCCGAGCACCGCCAGCACCAGCCCGAACGGCGGCAGCGCCACGCGCAGGATCTTGGCCATGAGCTCCGCCCGGCCCATGGCGGCGCGCTCGTCCACCGACACCGGCGGCACCATGTGCGGCCGGAAGATGCCGAGCGCGAGGATGTAGAGGCAGAACAGCCCCGCCACCAGCAGGCCCGGAATCACCGCCGCCGCGAACAGGGTGCCGACGCTCTCGTTCATGATGTCGGCGAGCAGGATCAGCACCAAAGAAGGCGGGATGATCTGGCCGAGCGTGCCCGAGGCGCAGATGGCGCCGCAGGCGAGCCCCTTGTCGTAGCCGCGCTTCAGGAGCGCCGGCAGCGTGAGCAGGCCCAAGGTCACCACCGTGGCGCCGACGATGCCGGTGGTGGCGCCCATGATGACGCCCACCAGGATGATGCCCACCCCGATGCCGCCGCGCACCGAGCCGGCGAGATGGCTCACCACCTCCATCAGGTCCTCGGCGAGGCGGGATTTCTCCAGCATCACCCCCATGAACACGAACAGCGGGATGGCGAGCAAAGTGTAGTTGGTGACGACGCCATAGATGCGCGCCGGCACCAGATTGAACAAGAGCGGCCCGAAGCCGAGCCAGCCGGCGACGAAGCCCGACACCGCGAGGGTCAGGGCCACCGGCAGGCCGGCCATCAGCAGGCCGAAGAAGCCGACCAGCATGCCGATCGCCAGCCACTCGTTCACGCTCATGATGTCACCGGGGAAAAAGGCGCTGCCACGCGCGGATGGCGTCGGCCAGCGATTGCAGGAAGAACAGCGCGAAGCCAAGCGGGATGAAGGCCTTGAGCAGGTAGCGCATCTCATGCCGCCCGGGTTCGCCGAGCCCTCCGCCATGCTCACGGACTGCATCACGTAGGGGATCGAGAGGCGGAAGATGATCGCCGCCACCGTCATGGAGACGAGGGCGGTGAGCACGTCCGTCACCGCCTTGGCGCGGGGGGAATAGTGCGCATAGAGCACGTCGACGCGCACATGCTCGCCGTGGCGCAGCGCATAGGCCGCGCCCAGCATGCAGATGGGCACCAGAAGGTGCCATTCCAGCTCCTGCGCCCAGATGGAGCCGGTGGAAAAGAGGTAGCGCAGCAGCACGTTGGTGGCCATGACCAGGACCAGCGCCAGGCAGGTCCAGGCCGAGAGCGCGCCCACGCGGTCCACCAGCGTCTCGATGGCGCCCGCGACGCGCCCCCCGAAGGAGGGCGCGCCGGCCAAATCGGCAGGGAGGCTCACGGGCGTCAGCCGAGGATCTTGTTGTAGTAGACGCCTTCGGACAGCTCGGCCCAGCTCTTGTAGGTGCCGAGGAAGGCGAAGTAGCTGTCCGAGACCTTCTTGGCGATCGGGTCGGCCGCCACCGCTGCGTCCAGCACCTTGGCAGTGCCGGCGCGCAGGTCCTTCACCACGGCGTCGGGCAGCGGCTGGGCGATGACGCCCTGGTTCTTCACGAGGTCCTGCATGGCTTCGCCATTGGCCTTCTGGCACCAGGCTTCCGAAATCACGTTGCAGGCGGCGCAGGCATTCTCGACGATGGCCTTCAGGTCGTCCGGCAGCTTGGCCCAGGCGGCCTTGTTGACGATCACCTCGGAGACCGTGGCGGGCTCGTGCCAGCCGGTGGTGTAGTAGTATTTCGCCACCTTCTGAAGGCCGAGCTGGCGGTCGAGATAGGGGCCGACGAACTCGGCCGCGTCGATCACGCCGCGCTCCAGCGCCGGGAAGATCTCGCCGCCCGGCAGGAGGCGCACATCGACGCCGAACTCCTTGTAGACGCGCCCGGCGAGGCCGGGGATGCGCATCTTCAGGCCGTTGAGGTCGGCGGTCTTCTCGATCGGCTTCTTGAACCAGCCGGTCATCTGCACGCCGGTATTGCCGGCCACCAGCGGCACGAGATTGAACTTGTCGTAGACCTCCTTGTAGAGCGGCATGCCGCCGCCCTCATAGAGCCAGCCATTGACGCCCTGGAAGTTGAGGCCGAACGGCACCGCGGTGAAGAACTGCGCGGCGAAGCTCTTGCCGGTCCAGAAATAGGCGTTGGCGTAGTTCATCTCCACCGTGCCGGCGGAGACCGCGTCGAAGCCCTCCAGCGCCGGGATCAGCTCGCCCGCGCCGAAGAACTGGATCTTGAGGCGCCCGCCGGACATGGCCTCGATGCGCTTGCACAGGTCCGTGGCGCTGCCCGGCCCCACCGAATAGAAGGCGGCCTTCGGGCCGTAGGCCGAGGTCATCTTCCAGGTGAAGGTGGTCTGGGCGCGCAGCACCGCCGGGGCGGCGACGGTTCCGGCGGCGGCGGTCAAAGCAAGCGTGGTGAAATCGCGGCGGCGCATGGGAGCCTCGTGCGTCGGGGAAGGTGCGGGCTCCCCTTTCGCAACGACCGTGCCAATTGCATGCACTTTGTGGATGCAGCCTGCAAATCGGTCTTTCCCGCTTTGGGGAAGGCGCGTTCTGCCTGATCCTTCGGCAGATGGCGCCGAGCCGGGCAGTTTCCGTCCGCCTCACGCCGCCGTGAGGCCGTCCCGCCGCCCCGGCCGCGCGGCGTCAGTCCCGCACCAGGGTCATCTCCGCCAGCGGGATCACGGTCGGCGCCGGCGCGGCGGCAAGGCGGGCGGCGGCGTCCTGCTCCA
>NZ_JBNFNU010000288.1:0-5532 GCF_057364445.1 Xanthobacter sp. BG11Y11_SDJG | reverse complement strand
CGCGCGCCAGGCGAGGGCCTGGAGCAGCACGGCGGCGAGCGTGAAACCGATGCCGAGCGCGCTCACCAGCGTCCAGCCGCCCGCATTCCAGGCCAGCGTCCCCAGGCCGGAGCCGGCGGCGCCGCCCAGGAACATCACGCCCATGAAGGCGGTGTTGAGCCGCGCCCGCGCCTCGGGCTTCAGTGCGTAGACAATATGCTGGTGCGCGACCAGGGCGCTCTGCATACCGAAATCCAGAAGGATGCAGCCCACGACCAGACCGGCGAGCGTGCCAAAGGCGCCGAGCGCGATCCAGGCGGCGAGCGCCACCGCCGTGCCCATGAGCACCGCCCCGGTCGGCCCATGGCGATCGGCAAAGCGTCCGGCGAGCGGCGCCGCCAGGATGCCCACCGCGCCGATCAGCCCGAACAGGCCGGCGACATCGGGGCCGAGCGCAAAACGCGGCGAACCCAGGCGGAAGGCGAGGATGGTCCAGAACACCGAGAAGGCGGCGAAGATGAGCGCCTGTGTGACGGCCGCAAGCCTGAGTGCCGGGAAGGCGCTCCACAGCGCGCCGATGGAGGCGATGAGGCGGCCGTAGCCCATGCGGGCATCGGGGGCGCTGCGCGGCAGGACGAAAGCCATCACCCCCGCCATGGCGAGCGCGAGCGGAACGGCGAGCCAGAACATCTCGCGCCAACCCCCATGGGTGGCGACGAAGCCCGCGAGCGTGCGGCTGAGCAGGATGCCGGTGAGAAGCCCCGCCATCACCGTGCCCACCGTGGCGCCGCGCCGCTCGGGAGCGGCGAGGTGGGCGGCAAAGGGCACGATCTGCTGCGCCACGGTCGCGCCGAGACCGACCAAAAGCGAGCCGAACGCCAGCACCGCCGCGCTCGGAGCGCTCGCCGCCAGGACCAGCGCCGCCGCCAGCAGCACGAATTGCAGGACGATGAGGCGCCGCCGCTCCGCCAGATCCCCCAGCGGCACCAGCAGGAACAGGCCGAGCGCGTATCCCAGCTGCGTGGCGGTGGGGATTGCGCCGCCGAGCGCGCCAGGAAGCTCCTGCTCAATCTGCGCCAGCATGGGCTGGTTATAATAGATGTTGGCCACGGCGAGGCCGCCGCGGCGGCCATGGCGAAGGTGAGGGCCGGCCCGGCCGCCTTCGCGTCCGTCGGCGCTGGCGTTTGCGCTGTCATGTCGGTCTCCCCGGCCGCGGTCGTCCGAGCGGATGCCTGCCAGGGCATCGGCGCGGGCCGCGCTGTCGGGAGGGAAGATAGGTTGACCTAATTCAGGATATAATCTCTACAATCGCTGTACCGGTATATCCGAAATCGATATTATGGACCTGACGGCTCTCGCCCTTCTGGTGGAAACCGCTTCGGCTGGAAGCCTCGCGGCCGGCGCCCGCCGGCTGCGGCTCTCGCCCATGACAGCGAGCCGGCTGCTGGCCGCTCTGGAGCGCGAGCTGGGCGTGCGGCTTGCCCATCGCACCACGCGCGCCTTCTCGCTCACCGAGGAGGGCCACGCGCTCCTGCCCCACGCCCGCGCCATGCTGGAGGAGCAGGCGGCCGCCCGCGCCAGCGTCCGCGGCAGCGACGCGGAGGCGCACGGCCTGCTGCGCATCACCACCTCGTTCGCCTTCGGCCGGCGCGTATTGGCGCCGCTCATGGCGCGCTTCATGCTGGCCCATCCCAAGGTCGAGGTGGACCTGCATCTGACCGACGGGGTTCTGGACATCGTCGCGGAGGGCATCGACCTCGCCATCCGCATCGCCGCCCCAGCGGACAGCGAACTGGTGGGCCGCAGGCTCCACGACAGCCCGCGCATTCTGGTGGCCGCGCCCGATTACATCACCCGCCGGGGCGCCCCCGACACGCTGGCCGCGCTGGCGCGGCACGAATGCCTGACCATGAGCGGCGCCACCCATTGGAGCTTCGGCGGCGGGCGCGATGTCCGCCGCGTCCGGGTGGCCGGTCGCTTCACCGCGAACTCCATCGACGCGCTGCACGCCGCCTGCCGCGGCGGGCTCGGCATCGCCATGCTCTCGCTGTGGAACGTGGGGCCGGACCTTGCGGCTGGCACCCTGAAAGAGGTGAGGCTGGCCGACGCGGTCCCGGAACCCCTCGGCATCTGGGCGGTCTATCCCACCCGCCGCATGGTGCCGGCGAAGGTGCGGCTGTTCGTCGAGGCCCTGGCGGCGGAGCTGAAGACCATGGATTGAGCCGTCCTCCGCCGCTGGCGCGTGGCGCCACGGCGGCGATCAGCGGGTCCGGGTGGTCTCAAAGAGGAACCACACCCGGCGCTCGGCTTCGTCGATCCAGTTCTCAATCAGGCTGGCGGTGGCGACGTCGTTGAACTCGTCGCAAACGTCGTGGACTTCGCGCAGGAAGCCGATGAGGCTCTTATTGTCCTCCATCAGCTCGGCGAGCATATCCTCGGGGGTCACGAAGTCCGCGTCGTTGTCGGCGAGGCGCTGGAGGCGGTGGATGTGGCCGATGGAGCGCAGCGTGGTGCCGCCCACCTTGCGGGCGCGCTCGGCAAGATCGTCGGTGGTGGCGAAGATCTGCTCGGCCTGCTCGTCGAGCATCAGGTGGTAGTCGCGGAAGTGCGGGCCGGACATGTGCCAGTGGAAGTTCTTGGTCTTCAGGTAGAGCGCGAACATGTCGGCGAGCAGCCCCGTGAGCGCGCCGGCGATATCCTTGGTGGCGTTGTCGCCGAGGTCGGTGGGGGTGCGCAGCGCGGCCTTGCGGCGCTCCTTGGCGGGAGTGGGCATGACAGGGTCCCTTTCGTGCGGATGGCGGGGGTATCCAGCGCGCTGACCCACCGCCCGGCAGGGCGGAAACGCGGGAACCCCCGTCCCGTTCCCGCTTGCCGGAAATTCCCCTTCGCGTGCGCCGGTCTCGGCCGACCGGGCGGCCGGACGACCCCTCAGCGCATGTGCATCCGCGCCCAGCGCACCAGCGCGCGCAGGCGGGCCTTGAGGCGCTCCAGGTGGACGAAGGCGGCGAGGGCGTCGCGCACCGATGCGGCGGTGGTCACCATCCAGGCCACCGGGCGCAGGGTCATGAGCTGCGCCCGCCCGGCGGTGAAGATGCGCTCGATCAGCACGAACGAGACGAGGTGCGCGAGGAGGAAGGCGATGGTGCCGGTCTTCACGTGGCCGTCGGCGATCTTGAGCAGCGCCAGGAACTTCAGCGGCTCCACCACCAGATAGGGCACGCCGATGAGCACCAGCACGAGATAGGGCGAGAGCGAGGAGACCCAGCGCTCCAGCGCCTGCATCAGGCGCAGCCCGGCGATCCACCGTAGCAGCGGGCGGTAGAGCGGCCGCACCAGTTCGTCGAGCACGATCACCGCGCCGGCGACGATGCGGAACACGAGCCCGAGCGCCCTCAGGAGGGGATTGCGGGTGCGGCGGCGGGGCGGGGGATCGGTGGTGGCCATGGACCGGACGGCGCTGACAGGCAACCGCGTCCAAAATGCGGCGGCTGCCGGCCCGCCGGAACGCGGCCCCCCAAACGACCGCTCCGCCCTCGGTTTCCATCCGGCGGCATCGCGCTCTAGGATCGCGGCGAATCCCTCGCCACCCGGGACGACCGGTGCCCCTCAGGCTGATCCAAACCTCCGACTGGCAGATCGGCAAGGTCTTCCGCTTCCTGGACGGTGCCACCATGGGGCTCCTCCAGGAGGCGCGCCTTGCCGCCATCACGCGCCTCGGCGACGAGGCGCAGGCGCGTGGGGCGGCGCACGTGCTGGTGGCGGGCGACGTCTATGACATGGAGGCGCTCTCCACCCGCTCGCTCAACCAGCCGCTGGAGCGCATGCGGACTTTCCCCGGCATCCGCTGGCACCTGATCCCCGCCAATCACGACCCGCACCGGCCGAACGGGCTGTGGGACCAATTGGTGCGGCGCGGCCTGCCGGACAACGTCCACGCCCACCTGTCGCGCGCGCCGGTGGCGCTGGAGGAGGGCGCCTTCCTGCTGCCGGCGCCGTTGTTCCACCGCCACACGCTGGACGATCCCACCGCATGGATGGACGCGGCGCCGACGCCCGCGGGGGCGGTCCGCATCGGCCTCGCCCACGGCTCGGTCACCGGCTTCGGCCCGGAGGGCACCGACCAGCCCAACTACATCTCGCCGCTCCGGCCGCAATCGGCGGGCCTGTCCTATCTCGCGCTGGGCGACTGGCACCGCCAGCAGCAGATCGGCCCGCGCTGCTGGTACAGCGGCACGCCCGAGCCGGATGCCTTCGATGTCGAAGCGGGCCGGGCGCTGCTGGTGGAGATCGAGGCGCCGGGCGCCGCCCCGCGCGTCACCCCGTTCGAGACCGGCCAGTTCCGCTGGCTCGCGCTGTCGGCGCAGCTCAACGCCCCGGGCCGACATCGACCATCTGGCCGCGCGGCTGCGCGCGCTCGGCGGGGCGCTCGACAAGGTGCTGGTGCATCTGGAGGTGGAGGGCGCGCTTTCGCTCCAGGATCGCAGCGCGTTTGAGGCCGAGATCGTCGACGGCGTCTCGGCCGCCCTGTGCGTCCTGCGGGTGGACGCGCGGCGCCTCTTCCCGAGCCCCACGGCGGAGGACCTCGACCGCATCGACCGCGGCGGTTTCGTGCGTGCCGCCGCGGAGGAACTGCGCCTGCTCGCGGCGGGGGGCGGCGCGGAAGGCGCGCTCGCCGCGGAGGCGCTCCAGAAGCTCTATGTGGAGCACATGAAGCTGGAGGCGGGACGCAGATGAAGCTGCGATCGCTCGCCGTCAACCAGTTCAAGAAGTTCACCGCCCCGGCGCGCCTCGACGGCATCGGCGACGGGCTGAGCGTGGTGGTGGGCGCCAACGAGATGGGCAAGTCGACGCTGCTCGACGCGCTCCACGCCGCCTTGTTCGAGCGCCACGCCTCCAAGGCACAGCAGATCGTCGCCTTGCAGAACGACCGCAACCAGGCCGCGCCGGTGGTGGAGCTGACGTTCGAGGTGGAGGGCGGCCTCTATCGCATCACCAAGCGCTTCCTCAAGAAGCCCTATGCCGGCTCGACTGCCCGGACGGCCGCACCCTGGAGGGCGACGCCGCCGAGGACGCGCTGCGCGGCCTGCTGCGCTTCGAGGAGCCGGGCAAGACCGGCGCCAAGGCCGGCACGCTCGGCATGTGGAGCGTGCTGTGGGTGAAGCAGGGGCTCTCCTTCGCCGATCTCGCGCTGCCGGAGACCGCGCGCTCCAGCCTCCACGAGGCGCTGGAGAGCGAGGTGGGCGCCGTGCTCGGCGGCAAGCGCGGGCTGGCGCTGCCCCAGGCCATCGAGGCGCAGCGCGACGACCTGCTCACCAAGGCCGGCAAGCCGCGCGGCGCCTATCTCAAGGCCAACGAGGCGGCCGAGGCGCTCGCCGCCGAGATCGCCGCGCTCACCGCCCGCCGTCAGGACCTTCCAAGACCCTGGAGGCGCTCGAGGCGGCGCAGGAGCGGCTCGCCCGGCTCTCCGCCCCCGCCCGCGACCGCCAGGACGAGGAGGAACTGACCGAGCGCGCGCCGCCACGGCCGGCTCTCCGAGCTGGAGGCGCGCATCGC
>NZ_JBNFNU010000287.1:0-5549 GCF_057364445.1 Xanthobacter sp. BG11Y11_SDJG | reverse complement strand
CACGATGGCGACGCGGCGCCACAGAGGCCGCCGGCGCGGGGCGAGGGCGAGGCCGGCGCGCGCGCGGGAGGGATCGGCACGGGAGGGGTCGGGAGGGGGCGTCTGCAACATGGGTACCGCGCGAAAGGCGAGAGCCGAGATGATCGAGTTTTCGCCGCCGCCTTCAAACTAGCCGGTTCGCACGGATGGCCGAAGTGAATTCGCGGTAACCTCGCGCGTCCCTGGCCGCAGGGGGGCGCCGCCTTCAGCGCCCCGCCGCCAGATGGATGGCCCGGCCCAGCCGGACCATATGACGGTGTTCTCGGCGGCAGCAGGGCTTCGCCAGGGAGGGCCGATCCTGGCGCCGTCAGTCCGGCCGCGGGCGATAGGCGCCGGTCGCGGGGGTCGCGCTCCAGGCGCGTCGCCGGCGCCTCGGGCGTGTCCTCGGCCGCGCGGCGACGCGCCAGCGCCTCGTTCACGCGGCGGCTTTCGGACGCGATCACCTTCGCCAGAGCGGCGGCGCCGAGAACACCCAGAGCGGCGATGACGAGCGGCGGCACGGGACCTCTCCTCGAACCTCGATGCGACCGGCGGAACGGCCGGACGCTCAAGCAGACCATGCCCCTATGGCGAAATCTGGTCCGCCCGGCGCGCCGAGCCGGTCAGCCGTTGGCGGCGAACACCTTGTAGGCGCGCGGCTTGAGCCCCACCACGGCGCCGGCCTCCAGCGCGAGATCGAGCGGCACCGCCGCCTCCACCACCACCTTGCCGGACCCCGCGGCGATCTCCACGTCTGCCCGGCGAGTGGGGCCGAAGGTGCGCAGCGAGAGCACGCGGCCGGAGAACGGCGCCTCGCCGGGCGGCGCGAGATCCACATTGTGCGGCCGCGCGAGGATGCGCGCCGGACCGTCCGGGACACCCGCGGCATCAAGGCCGAGCGGCTTGCCGTCATGGAACAGCGCGCCGGCGCGCACCTCGCCGGGCAGCGCCACGGTCTCGCCGATGAAATCGTGCACGAAGGCGGTGGCCGGGGCGTCATAGACCTCGGCGGGCGATCCCACCTGCTCGATCTTGCCATGGCCCATCACCACCACCCGGTCCGCCAGCTCCAGCGCCTCCTCCTGGTCGTGGGTGACGAGGACGGAGGTGACGGGCAGCTCCTCGTGCAGATGGCGCAGCCAGCGGCGCAATTCCTTGCGCACCTTGGCGTCGAGCGCGCCGAACGGCTCGTCCAGCAGCAGCACGCGCGGCGAGATGGCGAGCGCGCGGGCGAGCGCCACGCGCTGGCGCTGGCCGCCGGAGAGCTGGGAGGGGTAGCGCTCGGCCAGCCAGTCGATCTGCACCAGCGACAGCAGCGTGTTCACCTTCTCGCGGATCGCCGCCTCGGGCAGCTTGTCGGCGCCCTTGCGCACCCTGAGGCCGAAGGCGACGTTCTCGAACACGTTCATGTGCCGGAACAGGGCATAGTGCTGGAACACGAAGCCCACATTGCGCTCGCGCACCGAGCGCGCCAGCGCGTCCTCGCCGTCGAACCGCACTTCGCCCTGATCGGGCCATTCGAGCCCGGCGATGATGCGCAAGAGCGTCGTCTTGCCCGAGCCCGAGGGGCCGAGCAGCGCCACCAGCTCCCCGGAGCGGATATTGAGGCTCACATTGTCGAGCGCGGTGAATGTCTTGAAGCGCTTGGTGACGCCCGCGACCTCGATGGTCATCTGTCTTCCTCGGCGAGACGGTGTTCCAGGATGGTCTTCGCGACCAAGGTCACGAGGGCCAGGAGAGCGAGCAGGGAGGCCACCGCGAAGGAGGCGGCGAACTGGTACTCGTTGTAGAGAATCTCGATGTGCAGCGGCATGGTGTTGGTGAGCCCGCGCACATGCCCGGACACCACCGACACGGCGCCAAACTCGCCCATGGCGCGGGCGTTGCAGAGCAGCACGCCGTAGAGCAGCGCCCATTTCACGTTGGGCAGCGTCACCCGGAAGAAGGTGGACAGCCCCGAGGCGCCGAGCGAGATGGCCGCCTCCTCCTCCGCCGTGCCCTGCTCCTGCATCAGCGGGATCAGCTCGCGGGCGACGAACGGGAAGGTGACGAAGATGGTGGCGAGCACGATGCCCGGCACCGCGAAGATGATCTTCACGTCCCACGCCGCGAGATATCCGGCGAACAGGCCCTGCGCGCCGAACAGCAGCACCAAGGCGAGGCCCGCCACCACCGGCGACACCGAGAAGGGCAGGTCGATCAGGGTGATGAGCGTGCTCTTGCCGGGGAACTCGAACTTGGCGATCGCCCAGGCGGCGACCAATCCGAACAGCAGGTTCGCCACCACCGAGATGGCGGCCACCAGCAGCGTGAGGCGGATGGCGGCGAGCGCGTCGGGGTTCGCCAGCGCCGAGACATAGGCGGCGAGGCCGCGCTTCAGCGCCTCCGCAAACACCACCACCAGCGGCAGGCCGATGAACAGGCCGAGGAAGGCGAGCGCCACCAGAACCAGCGCGATGCGCACGGCGGCGGGCTCGGTGTGCACCGGCTTGCCGGCGGCGCGGCGCTCGGCATCGGCGCGGGCGATGCCGGTGGGCAGGCCCTCGCCGGCGAAGATGTGCCCCGTGTGGACGGCCTCGCTCATGCGCCTGCCCCCCGCGTCTCGGCCCAGCGCTGCAGGCGGTTGATGACGAACAGCAGCACGAACGAGGCCACCAGCATCACGCAGGCGATGGCGGTGGCGTCGGCGTAGCGGAACTCCTCCAGGCGGATGACGATCAGCAGCGGCGCGATCTCCGACACGCCCGGCAGGTTGCCGGCGATGAAGATGACCGAGCCGTATTCGCCCACCGCGCGGGCGAAGGCGAGGGCGAAGCCGGTGAGCAGCGCCGGCCAGACCGAGGGCAGCACCACGCGCCACACCGCCTGCGGACGCGACGCGCCGAGGCTGGCGGCGGCCTCCTCCAGCTCGCGGTCGAGATCGGCGAGCACCGGCTCCACCGTGCGCACCACGAACGGCAGGCCGATGAAGATGAGGGCGATGAGGATGCCGATGGGCGTGAACGACACCGCGATGCCGAGCGGCGCCAGGAGCGCGCCGATCCAGCCGTTCGGCGCATAAAGCGCGGTGAGCGCGATGCCGGCCACCGCCGTGGGCAGCGCGAAGGGGATGTCGATGAGCGCGTCCACCACCTTCTTGAAGGGAAACTCGTAGCGCACCAGCACCCACACGACGATGGCGCCGAACACGAGGTTCACGGCGGCCGCCGCCAGCGACAGGCCGAACGAGATCTGCAGCGCGTGCAGCGTGCGCGGGCTGGTGACGATGGCGATGAAGCGCTCCAGCGAGATTTCGCTGGTCTTGATGAACAGCGCCGAGAGCGGCAGCAGCACGATGAGGCCGAGCCAGGTGAGCGTCAGCCCCATGGTGATGCCGAACCCCGGCAGCACGCTCCTGGGGCGGCGGTAGCGGCGGCGAGGGGCAGGGGTGGTCACGGCCGCCGCCGTGAGGATGGACCGGGTCATGGCCGGGCTTGTCCCGGCCATCCACGGCCCGAGGCCGGGCGCATTGCTGCGAAGCCGCGCCTCCGCGGCGCGGCGTGGATGCCCGGGCCAAGCCCGGGCATGACGATGGTCGGGCGCCGGTTCACGGATCTCTGCCGCCGCCCGTCAGTTCGCATAGATCTGGTCGAACACGCCGCCGTCGCCGAAGTGCGTCTTCTGCGCCTTCTGCCAGCCGCCGAACACCTGGTCGATGGTGAACAGATCGACCTTGGCGAACGTGTCCTTGTGCTTGGCGGCCACCTGCTCGTCGCGCGGGCGATAATAATGCTTGGCGGCGAGTTCCTGGCCGGCGGGGGTGTAGAGGAACTTGAGGTACGCCTCGGAGAGGGCGCGGGTGCCCTTCTTCTCCACCACCTTGTCCACCACCGCCACGGGCGGCTCGGCGAGGATGGAGAGCGAGGGAGTGACGATGTCGAACTTGTCCGGCCCGAGCTCGTTCACCGAGAGATAGGCCTCGTTCTCCCACGCCAGCAGCACGTCGCCGATGCCGCGCTCCACGAAGGTGATGGTGGCGCCGCGGGCGCCGGTGTCGAGGACGGGCGCGTTCTTGAACAGCGCCTTGACGAAGTCCTTCGCCTTGGCCTCGTCGCCGCCGTTCGTCTTGAGCGCATAGCCCCAGGCGGCAAGGTAGTTCCAGCGGGCGCCACCCGAGGTCTTCGGGTTGGGGGTGACGATCTTGATGCCGGGCCTCACCAGGTCGTCCCAGTCCTTGATGGCCTTCGGATTGCCCTTGCGCACCAGGAACACGATGGTCGAGGTGTAGGGGGCGGAATTGTCCGGCAGGCGCGTCTGCCAGTCCTTGGCGATGAGCCCCTTCTCGGCGATGGCGTCGATGTCGTAGGCGAGCGCCAGCGTCACCACGTCCGCTTCCAGGCCGTCGATCACCGAGCGCGCCTGCTTGCCCGAGCCGCCGTGCGACTGGTTGATCTTCAGCGTGTCGCCGGGATGCGACTTCGCCCATTCGGCGGCGAACGCCTTGTTCACGTCCACATAAAGCTCGCGCGTGGGGTCGTAGGAGACGTTGAGCAGCGTCGTGTCGGCGGCAAGGGCGGTGCCGGCGGCCAGCGCGAGCGCGACGCCGGCGAACAGGGCGCTGAAGGGGGCGGAACGGTGGGTCATGGAACCTCCTGGAGAGCCTGCAACAGCCCCCGCAATGCGTCCGATCGCGCAAACGATGGCACCCGTTCCCCGGAGGGTCAATGCATTTTTCGATAAGATCAATAGATTTAAATAAATCAATGTTCGGACACAAAAAGCCGTCAGGCGGCAGCGACGGCCCCCCCGGTCCTGAAACCGTTACCGTGCTTCAGATTCCCTCGGCGATATGGATGCCGCACTCGGTCTTGGCGCGGCCGCGCCAGCGGCCGCGCGGGGGTCCTCGCCGGGCATCACGCGGGTGGTGCAGGGCATGCAGCCCACCGAGGCGAAGCCGAAGGCCTCCAGCGGATGCTTCGGCAGGTCGTGGGCCGCCCTGTAGCCTTCAAGGTCGGCGCGGGCCATGGCGGCGAGCGGGTTGAACTTCACGCGCGCGCCATCCGCCTCCACCACCGGGATGCCGGTCCGCGTCGCCGCCTGGTAGCGCTTGCGGCCGTTGATCCAGGCGCCATAGGGCGCGAGCGCGCGGGCCAGCGGCTCCACCTTGCGCAAGGCGCAGCAGGCGTCGGGATCGTCCGCCCAGAGCGCGTTCTCGGGATCGCGTGCGGCAAGCTCCCGCGCCGCCGGCTGGAAGGTAACGATGCCGGTGAGGCCGAGCCGGGCCGCCAGCGCGTCGCGATAGGCGAGGGTTTCCGGGAACAGGTGGCCGGTGTCGAGGAACAGCACCGGCGTCGCCGTGTCCACCTGCGCGATCAGGTGCAGCAGCACCGCGGATTCCGTGCCGAAGGACGATACCGCGGCGACGCGCCCTGGGAAGGCGTCGAGCGCCGCGGCGATGATCTCGGTCGGTGTCCGCCGTGCGCAGCCGCGCATCGAGCGCGGCGGCGTCGAGGCGCGGGCCGGCCGGATCGACCCGCGTTCACTCGGCCGCC
>NZ_JBNFNU010000286.1:0-5596 GCF_057364445.1 Xanthobacter sp. BG11Y11_SDJG | reverse complement strand
CGGGGCCTCGAAGCCGCGCTCGGCGCCGCGGCCAAGAGCCGGGGTGCTGCCAAGGCCCCGCCCGCGCGCATCCCCGCGAGGGCGGGCGCGGTATGAGCGTATCTTGCGGAATCTTCCCCCTGTTCGGCGCCCGTGCGTCTGCGCCGGGCGCATCCTCGTCCCTGGAGGTCCTCCCATGACTGCCACCGGCGCCCCCCGCGGCGGCCTCGCCCGCGTCAGCGACCGGGTGATGAACCTCGCTCATTTCCTGCGCCAGGCCGGCCGGCGCTTCCCGGACGACATCGGCTTCGTGCACGGCGCCCATCATGCCTCCTGGGGCGAGATGGATGCGCGGGTGGACGCCATGGCGGCGGCGCTCGCCGCGAAGGGCGTCGCCAAGGGCGACCGCATCCTGGTGCAGTCGAAGAATTGCCTCGAGATGTTCGAGAGCATGTTCGCGGCCTTCCGCCTCGGCGCGGTGTGGGTGCCCACCAATTTCCGCCAGACGCCTTCGGAAGTGGCCTATCTCGCCTCCGCCTCCGGCGCGCGGGCGATGATCTGCCACGCCGATTTCCCCGAGCACGTCGCGGCGGCGCGCGCCGAGGCGCCGTCCATCGACGTTGTCATCGCCATCGGCGCGGCGGCGTTCGGCCCGGACTATAACGACGTGCTCGCGCCGTATCTCGGGCAACGCTTCCGCGACGCGGACGTGGAGCGCGACGATCCGTGCTGGTTCTTCTTCACCTCCGGCACCACCGGGCGGCCCAAGGCGGCGGTGCTCACCCACGGCCAGATGGCGTTCGTCGTCACCAACCATCTGTGCGACCTGATGCCCGGCACCACCCACGAGGATGCCTCCCTGGTGGTGGCGCCGCTCTCCCACGGGGCGGGCGTGCACCAATTGGTGCAGGTGGCGCGGGCGGCCAAGACCATCCTGCTGCCCTCCGAGCGCTTCGACGGCACCGAGGCGTGGCGGCTGGTGGAGGAATGGCGTGTCACGAACCTGTTCACCGTGCCCACCATCACCAAGCTGATGGTGGAGCATCCGGCGGTGGACCAGTTCGACCATTCCTCCCTGCGCTACGTGATCTATGCCGGCGCGCCCATGTACCGGGAGGACCAGAAGTTCGCGCTGAGAAAGCTCGGCAAGGTTCTGGTGCAGTATTTCGGCCTCGGCGAAGTCACGGGCAACATCACCGTGTTGCCCTGCGCCCTCCACGAGGCGGAGGACGGCCCGCACGTGAAGCTCGGCACCTGCGGCTATGAGCGCACCGGCATGCAGGTCGAGATCCAGGACGAGGAGGGCAAGGAGGTCGCGCCCTTCGCCACGGGGGAGATCTGCGTCACCGGCCCGGCGGTGTTCGCCGGCTATTACGACAACCCGGAGGCCAATGCGAAGGCTTTCCGCAACGGCTGGTTCCGCACCGGCGACCTCGGTCACATGGATGCGGAAGGCTTCGTCTACATTACCGGTCGCGCCTCCGACATGTACATTTCCGGCGGCTCGAACGTCTATCCGCGCGAGGTGGAGGAGCAGGTGCTCACCCATCCGGCGGTGGCGGAGGTGGCGATCCTCGGGGTGCCCGACCCTATGTGGGGCGAGGTGGGGGTCGCGGTGTGTGTCCTGCGCGCCGGCGCGGCGCTCACCGACGAGGAGCTGATCGCGTTCCTGGATGGCAAGGTCGCCCGCTACAAGCTGCCCCGCAGGGTGTTCTTCTGGGAGGCGCTGCCCAAGTCCGCCTACGGCAAGATCACCAAGAAGATGGTGCGCGAGGAGATCGAGGCGCGCGGGCTGTTGGGCCCGGCCGCGCCAGCGCCGAAGGGCTGACGATTGAAGACAAAAGCCCTCTCCCGCGTGCGGGAGAGGGGGCGCGCCAACGACGGGGCCGGCGCGCGGTCCATCTGACGCGCCCGCGCAGGACGACGCAGGCAGCAAAAAGGAGAAGCATCGTGTCTCAGGCAGGAAGCGTGATCGTGACGGGCGGGGCCTCGGGCATCGGGCTCGCGGTGGTGGAGGCGCTCCTTGCCGAGGGCTGGCGCGTGGTGGCGGCCGATGTGGTCCAGGACAGCCTCGACAGCGCCCGCGCCGCGCTCGCGGCCCACGCCGACCAGGTGCGCTTCGCCCGCGTCGACGTCACCGACGAGGCCCAGGTGGCGAATGTGGTGCAGGATGCGGAGGCCGATTTCGGCCCGCTCATGGGCGTCGTGAACTCCGCCGGCATCGCCGCCGACATCCCCGCGCTGGAGACCTCGGCCGCGCTGTTCCGCAAGATCCTGGACGTGAACGTGGTGGGCTCCTTCCTGGTGGCGCGCGAGGCGGCGAAGGCCATGGCGCCCCGCAAGGCCGGGTCGATCGTCAACATCGCCTCGGTGTCCGGCATGCGCGGCAATCTCGGCCGCACCGCCTACGGCTCGTCGAAGGGGGCGGTGATCCAGCTCACCCAGATCCTGGCGGTGGAGTTCGCCCCGCTGGGTATTCGCGTGAATTCCATCTCGCCCGGCCCCATCGAGACGCCCATGGTGAAGGCGCTCCACACCGCCGAGGCGCGCGCGGGCTGGATGCAGACCGTGCCCATGCGCCGCTACGCCGCCCCCAGCGAGGTGGCGGGCGCCATCGTCTTCCTGCTGGACCAGGAAAAGTCCTCGTTCGTCACCGGCCAGAATATTGCCGTGGATGGCGGATTCGCCGCCGGCGGGCTGATCGGTCTGTAGCAGCGCGCCACGGAATCCAAGGCGCCGCTCTCGACGTTCCGTTAGGTTCGGGGCAATGTCCGGTTGCGGGCATATGGGAGAGAACCGTTTTGGATCAACAAGATACCTCCACCAACCCGATCCATGACCTGGCGGTGATCGGTGGCGGAATCAATGGCTGCGGCATCGCCCGCGATGCCGCCGGCCGCGGTCTGAAGGTCGCGCTGTTCGAGAAGGGCGACCTGGCGTCCGGCACCTCCTCGGCGTCCACCAAGCTCATCCATGGCGGCCTGCGGTATCTGGAGCACGGCGCGTTCCGTCTGGTGCGGGAGGCGCTGGCCGAGCGCGAGGTGCTGTGGACCATCGCCCCGCACGTGGTGCGGCCGCTGCGGTTCGTGCTGCCGTACCGCGACGGCATGCGGCCGGCCTGGAAGCTGCGCCTCGGCCTCGCGGCCTACGATTTCATGGGCCGCCGGGGCGTCCTGCCGCGCAGCGGTGCCGTCACGCTGGCGGGCGGCCCGCTCGGCGCGCCGCTGAAGCGGGCTTCCAGACGGCTTCGAGTATTCGGACTGCTTCGCCGACGACGCCCGCCTGGTGGCTCTGACCGCGCGCGACGCGGCGGACCGCGGCGCCGACATCTTCACACGCACCGAAGTGGTGGCGGCGCGCCGCGCGGCGCGCTGTGGCAGCTCGACGGTGGCGCGCGGCGACCGGCGCGGTCCGGTGCTGGCGCGCGCTCTGGTGGATGCGGCCGGCCCCTGGGCCGGCAATGTCCTCGATGCGCTGAAGCTCGATCCCGCGCCGCGCCTGCGCCTCGTCCAGGGCAGCCACATCGTGGTGCCGAAGCTCTATGCGCACGAGCGCGCCTACCTCTTCCAGCATGTGGACGGCCGCATCGTCTTCGCCATTCCCTACGAGGCCGACTTCACGCTCATCGGCACCACCGACCGCGACTTTTCCGGCCGGCCCGAGGACGCTCAGCCGAGCCCCGAGGAGATCGCCTATCTGTGCGACGCCGCGAGCGGCTATTTCGCCGCCCCGGTCACGCCCGCCGACGTGGTGTGGGCGTTCGCCGGGGTGCGCGCGCTCGCCGACGGTCACGCCGGCGCAGCGCAGGATGCCTCGCGCGACTACGCGCTCGCCCTCGACGCTCCGCGCGAGGGGCCGCCGCTCCTCACCGTGCTGGGCGGCAAGCTGACCACCCACCGCCGCCTCGCCGAAGCCGCGCTCGACACGCTCGCCGGCCACCTGCCCATGACTGTGGGGTCCTGGACCGGCAAGGCGGCGCTGCCCGGCGGCGACTTTCCCGTTGCCGAGTTCGACACGGTGCTGCGGCTGCTGCGCACGCGCTTCGCCTTCCTCGACAAGCGGATCGCACGCCGGATGTTCCTCGCCTACGGCACGCGCGCGTTCCGCATCCTCGGCGAGGCCCGCTCGGAGGCCGAACTCGGCCCCTGGTTCGGCCCGGATCTCTGTCGGCGCGAGGTGGATCACCTGATGGACCGGGAATGGGCCATGACCGCCGAGGACATCCTGTGGCGGCGCACCAAACTCGGCCTGCGCATCTCGCCCGCGGACGCGGCCGCGCTCGCCGACTACATGGCAACCCGCGGCGTCGACGTGGCAGTCTGAGCAAAGCGCGACATCGCACAGGGGAGGAACGGGGCATGCGGGTTTCAGCCGGGGTTTCCACGCCACGGGTTCTTCTCGCCGCAGGCCTTGCGGCCGCGCTCTCCTGTGCCGCTGGGCCGGCGCGCGCCGATGCCGCCATGGCCGCCCGCGCGGCGGCGCTGGGGCCGCAGATCGCAGCCTATGCCGAGGCCGGCATGAAGGGCTTCGACGTGCCCGGGGCCGTGGTCGCCGTGGTGGTGGACGGCAAGGTTGCCTACAGCGCCGCGCTCGGCGTGCGCGCCAAGAGCGACACGCGGCCGGTGGACGCGGCGACGGTGTTCCAGATCGGCTCCACCACCAAGGCCTTCCTCGCCACCACCATGGCCATCGCCGTGGATCGCAAGGCGCTGAAGTGGGACGACGCCATCGTCGACCGCCACCCCCGATTCGCGCTGAAAGACCCCTGGGTGACGCGCGAGATGCGGCTGTTCGACATCATCGCCCAGCGCTCGGGCCTCACCCCCTACGCGCACGACTTCATGACCATGCTGGGCTACGGGCCGTCCGCGCTCGTCGCCTCGCTGCGCCATGCCGAGCCCATCACCTCGTTCCGCTCCAGCTTCGCCTACACCAACATCACCCACCTCGTGGCGGGCGACATCGTCGCCGCCGCGCTCAAGGGCGCCGACTGGAACGCGGTGGCGCAGAAGGAGATCGTCAGCCCGCTCGGCATGTCGTCCACCAGCTTCACCGCCGAGGCCATCGCCGCCGCGCCCAACCATGCGGTGGGCCACCGCTACGATCCGAAGGGCGCGGTGGAGGTGCCGTTCGACCCGGTCTTTCCCTATTCCCTCGGCGGGGCGGGCGACATCAATTCCAGCCTCGAGGACATGACGCGCTGGCTCGCGCTGCAGATGGCCGGCGGCACCCATGAGGGCAAGCGCCTCGTCTCGGAGGAGAACCTGAAGGTGACGCGCATGGCGCGCGTCGCCATGAGCGACGTCTCGACCTACGACATGGGCTGGGTGACGACGCAGACCGCGAACGGGCGGGTGATCTGGCACAATGGCGGCACGGTCGGCTTCGGCGCCCATCTCGGCTTTGCGCCCGAGCACGGGTTTGGCGTGGTGGTGCTCTCCAATGCGGAGAACAACGGCTTTCCCGATGCGCTGGCCTTCTGGATCTACGGCAAGCTCTTGGGCGACGCCGACCTCGACCCCATGAAGGGTGCGCTGGAGAAGGCGAGGGCCCAGGCGGAGGCCGCGCCAGGCCCGCTTCAAGCGCCCCGCGGCGCCGCGGCCCGCCGGCGACCTCG
>NZ_JBNFNU010000285.1:0-5599 GCF_057364445.1 Xanthobacter sp. BG11Y11_SDJG | reverse complement strand
GATCCCCGGCCCGCGCCGGCCGCACCCGCCGCCCGCCGCCCCGAGGGCGCGGAGGAACCCCGCATCCTGAAGTCCGGCATCGTCGGCGGCATGGCCTATACGCTCTATTCCGACGGCTCGATCCAGGCCGAACTGCCGGACGGCGTGGTGCGCTTCGCCTCGCTCCAGGAACTGCGCGACCACGTCTCCCAGGCGCAGCAGAGCCGCTGAGGCGGGGTCTGACGAGCGTCCTTGCGAGACCGGTGCCGAATGTCCGCGCGGGTTGATGCGCGGGGCCTCAGCCCGCGCGCGGCGCGCACCGGCGCGGATCTTAGTGCGTGGTGGCCGCGCTGCCGTAGCGGCGCATCAGGTGCGCCTTGAAGACCGACGCGTCGAGCGGCCGGCCGGTGGCGCGGGTGAGCAGATCGTCGGTCTCCAGCAGCGAGCCCTGGCTGTGCACGTTCGTGCGCAGCCAGGAGAGCAACGGCGCGAAATCGCCGTGCGCGATCGCGGCGGGAATCTCCGGCACGGCCCGGCGGGCGGCGTCGAACAGCTGCGCCGCGGTCATGGCGCCGAGCGTGTAGGTGGGGAAATAGCCCCAGCCGCCGCTCGGCCAGTGGATGTCCTGGAGGCACCCCACCCGGTCGTCCGGCGGCGTGATGCCGAGCAGCTCTCGCATCCCGGCATTCCAGGCCGCCGGCAGCTCCGAAAGCGGCATCTCATCGCCGATCAGCGCCTTCTCCAGCCGGTAGCGCAGGATCACGTGCGCCGGATAGGTCACCTCGTCCGCGTCCACCCGGATGAAGCCGCGCTCCACCTTGGTGTAGAGGCGGTGGAGATTGTCCGCCTCCCAGGCCGGCCCGGCGCCGCCGAAGGCTGCGCGCATGCGCGGTGCGGCGAAGGCGAGGAACTCGCGCGAGCGGCAGGCCTGCATCTCCATGAGCAGCGACTGGCTCTCGTGCACGCTCATGCTGCGCGCCTGGCCCACTGGCTGGTGCACCATCGCCTGCGGGCGGCCCTGCTCGTAGAGCGCATGGCCGGTCTCATGCATCACGCCCATGAGGGCGCGGGCGAAGTCGGCCTCGTCGTAGCGCGTGGTGATGCGCACGTCGTTGTCGGCGCCGCCGCAGAAGGGGTGGGTGGAGACGTCGAGCCGGCCGCGCTCGAAATCGAAGCCCACCACCTGCATCATCTCCAGCCCGAGCGCGCGCTGCGCGTCCACCGGGAACGGGCCCTGGAGCGGCAGCGGCGCCGGACGGCGCGCCTGCGCCTCCAGCACCTCGGCCGTGAAGCCGGGCAGGAAGGCCGCGAGGTCGTCGAACAGGGCATCGATGCGGGCGGAGCGGCCGCCCGGCTCGTAGTCGTTCAGCAGCGCGTCATAGGGCGAGAGGCCGAGCTTCTCCCCCTTCACGAGGCCGATCTGGCGCTGGAGGGAGAGGGCTTCGGCGAGCAGCGGCAGGAGCGCGGGGAAATCAGCCTCCGCGCGCGCCTTGCGCCAGGCCATCTCGCAGCGCGAGACGGCGCGGCTCGACGCCTCCACAAGTTCGGCCGGCAGCGCGGTCTGCACCGTCCAGAGCCGGCGGATCTCCCGGATGTTCGCCCGCTCCCAGGCGCCGAGCCCGCTCTCGGCCTCGGCGCCGGCGATCAGGTCGCCCACCTTGGGGTCGCAGACCATGCCGTGGTGCAGCACCCGGAGCAGCGCCAGGCTTTCCGCCCGCGTCTCGGCGGCGCCTCTGGGCATCATCGTGTCGCTGTCCCACTGCAGGATGCCGATGGAATTGGCGAGCGCGGCGGCGCGCGCGAAGTGGGCGGCGAGATCGGCATAGGCTGGCATGGAGACCTCGGAAAATGCGTTGACCGTCAGGACGTTGGCGGATCAGCCTTTGGGCGTTTCGGAGGCCTTGCCGGCGGCGAGGAGCTTGGCGAGGCGCGCCTCCTCCTCCGGCGAGAGGCGCGGCGCCGGACCGGAGGAGCGCCGGCGCAGGGCGAAGACCGCGATCAGGGCGCCAAGGCCGAGCACCAGCACCGGCGCGCCCCACAACAGCGCGTTGCGCCAGGAGAAGCGCGGGCGCAGCAGCACGAACTCGCCGTAGCGCTGGACCATGAAGTCCAGCACCTGCGGGTCGCTGTCGCCCGCCGTCAGGCGCTCGCGCACGATCAGGCGCAGGTCGCGCGCGAGCGGCGCGTCGGAATCGTCGATGGACTGGTTCTGGCACACCATGCAGCGCAGTTCGGCCGAGAGCGCGCGGGCGCGGCTCTCCAGCACCGGATCGCCAAGGATCTCGTCCGGCTGCACCGCCAAGGCGGGGGCGGCGGGAAGCGCGACGGCGCAACCGAGAAGGAGCAGGGCGGCAAGGCGTCGCATCATTCGGCGGCCTCCGGCACCGCGCCGGGAGCCAGCCGCTTGCTCGCGCCGAGCAACTCCAGGGCGATGATGCGGCCCGCGGCGTCGAAATCGAGAACAACGCCCTCGGCGACCTCCTCGCTTTCCACGATCGTGCCGTCGGCGAAGCGTACGAACATGGCGTCGGATTCGCGATCATAGTCGGCGGTCATGGCGGTCATGGCGGGCGGATTCCTGGGTGTGGTCATGGCCGTCGCGCTCCACGATCGAAAAAGGCGGTAATCACCCGCACTTTGGCTCCCTCGTCTCGATATACCACGCGAAGCACCCGTCCGCCCCGCGTGGTGATGGCCCTGTAGGCGCGCCAGATGTCCGCGCCGGCAGGGTCGGGCGCGGTCCAATCGGGCGCGCCAGGGTCTCTTCCACCCACGCGCGATCGATGGACCGCTCCGTCAAGGCCAATTGAGCATGCCGCGACAGCACCAGCGGCCGTGGCACTGCGCCTACTCCGCAGGCGCCGGTTGGGGTTCGGGCTTGGCGGGGCGGCGTGCGGCGGGCTTGGGCGCGCCGACCCTGAGGCGCCGGTCGGCGAGCGAGAGCGCGCCGCCGATGGCCATCACCACCGCGCCGAGCCAGATCAGCAGCACCCGCGGCTTGTAGGAGGCGCGCACCGAGAGGCGCCCGTCCGCGCCTTCCTCGGCGACGCTCACATAGAGCTGGCTGACGCCATAGGTGCGGATGCCGGCCTCGGTGGTGCCCATCTGCCGAGCGGCAAAGGTGCGGCGGGACGCCTCCACCGTGCCCTGGGACACCGAGCCCTCGCGGATCGCGAACACCGCGACCCGGGAGCGGAAATTCGGCCCGGTGCGGTTCTCCATGCGCTCCAGCGTCAGGGTGCGCGTGCCCACCTTGAGGCTGTCGCCCACCCGGATGGAGGCGATGGTCTCGGTGCTCCAGGAGGCCTCGCAGACGATGCCGAGCAGGCAGACGCCGACGCCGAGATGGGCGATGGCGGTGCCATAGGCCGAGCGCGGCACCCCCCCGAGACGCTTGAGCGCCACCTTGGCGCTCACCTTGCCGAGACCGGCGCGCTCGGCGAGGTCGGTGAGCGCGCCGAGGATGACGAACGCCGCCAGCGCCACGCCGACCGGCGCGAACACTGAGCCGCCGTCCGCCGCCGCGGCCGTCACCACCGCGGCCACCACGGCGAGGCCAGCCGCCAGCATCAGCCGCTGGGCGACGCCGAGCAGGTCGCCGCGCTTCCAGGCCAGAAGCGGGCCGAACGGCATGGCGAAGACGAGCGGCAGCATCAGCCCGCCGAACACCAGATTGAAGTAAGGCGGGCCGACCGTGATCTTGGCCCCCGTCACCGCCTCCAGCGCCAGCGGATAGAGCGTGCCCACCAGCACCGAGAAGGTGGCGGCGGTGAGGAACAGGTTGTTGAACACCAGGGCGCCCTCGCGCGACACCGGCGCGAAGATCCCGCCCTGCCGGAGCTCCGAGGCGCGCAGCGCGAACAGCGCCAGCGAGCCGGCGATGAAGAAGGTGAGGATGCCGAGGATGAAGACCCCGCGCGCCGGATCGGTGGCGAAGGCGTGCACCGAGGTCAGCACGCCCGAGCGCACCAGGAAGGTGCCCACCAGCGAGAGCGAGAAGGCGAGGATGGCGAGCAGCACCGTCCACACCTTGAGCGCGTCGCGCTTCTCCATCACCACGGCGGAGTGCAGCAGCGCGGTGGCGGCGAGCCAGGGCATCAGGGAGGCGTTTTCCACCGGGTCCCAGAACCACCAGCCGCCCCAGCCGAGCTCGTAATAGGCCCAATAGGAGCCCATGGCGATGCCGAGGGTGAGAAACACCCAGGCGGCGAGCGTCCAGGGCCGCGTCCAGCGCGCCCAGGCGGCGTCGATCCGTCCCTCGATCAGCGCCGCCACGGCGAAGGAGAACGAGATCGAGAGCCCCACATAGCCGAGATAAAGCAGCGGCGGATGGATGGCGAGGCCGGGATCCTGGAGGATCGGGTTGAGGTCGCGCCCTTCCGCCGGCGGCGGCACGAGGCGCAGGAACGGGTTGGAGGTGAAGATCACGAACGCCAGGAAGGCGGTGGCGATCGAGCCCTGCACCGCCAGCACCAGCGCCTTCAGCCGGTCCGGCAGGTTGGAGCCGAACAGCGCCACCAGCGCCCCGAAGAAGCCGAGCACCAGCACCCACAGGAGCATGGAGCCCTCGTGGTTCCCCCAGGTGGAGGTGATCTTGTAGATTAGCGGCATCTGGGAGTGGGAGTTCTCCACCACGTTCAGGACCGTGAAGTCGGACGACAGGTAGAGCTGGACCAGCGCGCCGAAGGAGAACGCGATGAAGGCGAACAGGGCGAAGGCGATCGGTGCCGCCGTGCCCATGAGCACGGCATCGCCCTTGAGCGCCCCCCAGCCGGGCAGTGCCACCTGGAGCAGCGAGAGGACGAGGGCGAGAAGGAGGGCGTATTGACCGAGTTCGGCGATCACGGGCTCAGCTCCCCGGCGCGCGGGCGGGGGTGGTGCCGGGGGCGGGGTCGCCCTCCTTCCACACGCCCTGGGCCTTGAGCGCGTCCGCCACCTCGCGCGGCATGTAGCGCTCGTCGTGCTTGGCGAGCACGCTGTCGGCCTTGAAGGTGCCGTCCGGCTGGAGCGCGCCTTCCGCCACCACGCCCTGTCCCTCGCGGAACAGGTCCGGCAGGATGCCCGAATAGGCCACTTTCACCGCCGCATTGCCGTCGGTGACGGCGAAGGTGGTGAGGGTGCCGGCCTTGGCGACGCTGCCGGTCTCCACCAGCCCGCCGAGGCGCAGCCGGGTGCCCGGCGCCACGTGCTGCTCGGCGATCTCGGTGGGGGTCCGGAAGAACACGATGGTGTCAGTGAGCGCCGACAGGATCAGCGCGGCCGCAAGGCCGAGAACACCGATTCCGGCGCCGATCATCACGAGGCGACGGCCCTTGCGCGTCATCTCCTACCCTCCGCTCGCGAGGTCTTTCTCGGCCGCGTCGATGCGGCCGAGCGCCTCCTGATTGTCCTTGAAGGCCGCACGCGCGGCATTGATCGCGCCCAAGGCCTTGTCCTTCTCCCCCAGCACCGTAAAGGCGCGGGGCCAGCCGCAGCCAGCCGTCAAGGTCGTTCGGGTCCTCGGTGAGGCGCGCCTGCAGGCGATCCACCATGCCGCGCACCATGGCCGAGCGGTCCTCGGCCGAGAGAGCGGCGGCGGCCTGGACGTCCGCGGCGGTCGGCCCGGGGCCCGGCGCTGCCG
>NZ_JBNFNU010000284.1:0-5630 GCF_057364445.1 Xanthobacter sp. BG11Y11_SDJG | reverse complement strand
CGCGCCGAGGCGGGCGGCGCATTCGCTGTAGAATTTGGGCCAGGTCATGCCGTCCGGCACCTTGCCGGCATCCTTCGCCTTGCTCCATTCCGCCGCGCATTGCTGCTGGCGTGAGGGCGTCTCGGCGGCGGCGGGTAGGCTGATGGCGAGGGCGGCGCCGCAGGCGGCGCCAAAAAGTGCGATGCGCAACATCATTGCGCGCTCTCCCCAATACGCCGCGCGATCTGCGCAGCGCTGCAACCTACTGCACAATGGGGTGGGAAATCGATGCCAGAATGCAGCCGGATTGCTCCCTTGGCGACGTGACGCAACGGCCGGTGGACGGCCGCCTCCGGCGGTTGGACATGCCGCCCGACCGCAGATATGTTCCGCCGCCGCGTTGGGGCGTAGCCAAGTGGTAAGGCAGGGGATTTTTGATTCCCCCATTCCCTGGTTCGAATCCAGGCGCCCCAGCCACGCGCTCGGCGGGAACGCGCTGGCGGCTTTTGCTCATCCATCGTTCGACGCCGGTTTCGTGTATCACTTGAGCCGCGGATGCCGGCGGCAACACGCAGGCGTCACATCACCAATAAAACAATGGGGGAGACGTCCATGCTTCACGCTCGCGCACTGGCGATCGTTGCCTTGCTCGCATCGGGGTCAGCGTTGGCCCAGGGCCAGCCTGGGGATGCCAATTTCTGCCGGCAGTATGCTGCAACCGTCGCGACCGCGGCGGAAGACGCGATCAAGATCAATCCCGCCTGCTTCAACCCCGGAACCGGCGTTCACGGCGATCGCCCGATGCATGTCCAATGGTGCCTGCGCACAGCGAGCGACGCGGTGGAGGGCGCGTCGGTGCATGTCCGGCGTCTGGCGAGCCGCTGCACGAGCGATTGGCTGGTCACGCCGACCGAGTATGGCGGCTACGCCATCATGGGCGCGGCGCAGTTCGAGCAGCCGTACGCCAGAACCCGCGGCTGGGAGGTCATGGCCGCCTTTACAGGGCGCCTTTTCATGTATTGCGTCGCCGTCACCGACGCCGGCAGCCGCTCGATCCGTCTTGGCGTCGATCAGGCCATGCCGGGCGACGGCAGCCAGTGGCAGCTCGCCGTGCCCGTGCGCGCGGGCAAGGATTGGCAGGGCCGGCTTGAGATCGACGGGCAGGAGCCAGCCCAGGGGGCTGGCGCAGACGTCAGCGGCCTGGCCGTCGCGGACTGGACCATCGCCTGGCTGAACCTCGGCCAGGTTGACGCCCTGCGGCAGGGAAACCGAGCGGTTCTGGCCGTCGGCAAGCGGGATTTCGATTTCGATCTGACCGGCGCTGCAGCCGCCATATCGAAGGTGGAGGAGTGCCGCGCGCGCCGCGGCGCCCCCGGCCGAGACGGCCGCCGCGCCGGTCCGCGTGGCGCAGGCCGCGCCGCCACCGCGTCAAGACGCTGCGTCGAACGCGCCGACGGAAAGCATGGCCGTGCGCTATGGCACCGCTGGCGCGTGGGTCATCAACGCGATCAAGGCCGGCAGACGCACGATCGCGTGCGAGGCATTCGATACGTCGATGCCCAACCTGCGCTTCGAGATCGACCGCGAAAACTCCTATGTCGATTTCAAGGACGGCGGTCAGATGGGCCGATTGGACGCGCAGATGCCGATCAAGGTCCAGTTTGGCCCCGGCAGCGATCCGAGCGATTTTCAGGTGGTCTTCATCGAAGGCCGGGATGGGGACAAGTGGGCCCGCATCACCGAGGGCCGCAGCGACGGCCCCGGACTCCTGGACGATGCAATACCCAATTCCACGCAAATATCTTTCCAGGGCCGCAACATCATCCTCGCCCGTCCGCTCGATGGGAGTAAGCGCGCGCTGGACGCCTTCTTCCGGTGCAGCAACGACATCCAGTAGAGCCTGCCGCGCGGCAGCGAACGGCCGCCTATCCCTGGCCGATGGCGGTAGGCGTGAGGCGGGCCGTGACGTAGGCCTCGAACTCGGCCTGCGGCAGGGGGCGCGCGAAATAGTAGCCCTGCGCCTCCTCGCAGCCGCGTGCCCGCAGGAACGCCGCCTGCCGCTCGGTCTCCACCCCCTCGGCCACCACCTCGAGGCCGATATTGTGCGCCATCACCAGGATCGACTGGACGATGGCGGCGTGCTCGGGCGCGGCCGCGTCGGCGATCTTCTGCACGAAGCTGCGGTCGATCTTCAGCCGCGTCAGCGGGTAGCGCAGAAGATAGCTCAGCGACGCATAGCCGGTGCCGAAATCGTCGAAGGCGAGGCCGATGCCCCGCTGGTGCAGCGCCTTCAGCATGTCGAGCACCTCGTCGCCGTGGCCGAGGGCGATGTTCTCGGTGATCTCAAGCTCAAGTTGGCGGGCATCGAGGCCGCTGCGGTCGAGCGCCCGCTCCACGTCGTCGAGCAGGGTGCGGGAATGGAACTGGATCGGGAACAGGTTGACGCCGATGCGCAGCGCGCCGAGGCCCGTGCCGCGCCAGGCGGCAGCCGCCGCGCACGCGCTCGCCAGCACGAATTGACCCGCCTCCGCCGCCGCCGGACTGCGGCTGAGAGCGTCGATGAAGGCCGCGGGCGCAAGCAGCCCCCGCTCGGGATGGTTCCAGCGCAGCAGCGCCTCCGCGCCCACCACCGTGTCGTCCGCGAGCCGGATCTGCGGCTGGAAATGGAGCTCGAACTCCTGCTGCGCCACCGCCCGCCGCAGTTCGCTCTCGATCTCCTGGCGGGCCCGCGCATTGCGCCGGATGGCAGGGGTGAAGATGCTGACCTTGCGCCCGTCGGCCCGGGCGGCGCTGAGGGCGAGGTCGGCGTTCTGGATCAGTTCGTCGCAGGCGCGGGCATGCTCGGGGGCGCAGGCGATGCCGCAGGTGACCGAGACGAACAGCCGGTAGCCGTCGATGTCGATGCGCTCCTCCAGGAGGCGCACCACCTCCTGCGCCTCTGCCGACACGTCGTGCGAACAGGAGACGCCGGCGAACACCATGAAGAACTCGTCGCCCCCCGAGCGATAGAAGCGACGGCGGTCCGTGCTCGCGCGCGCGAGCCGCGCACCGATCTCGCCAATCACCCGGTCGCCCGTGGAATGGCCGAGAAAGTCGTTGATGTCCTTGAAGCCGTCGAGGTCGAGCACCGCCAGCGCCAAGGGCGGCGCGTCCGCAGCGTCGAGGGCGGCCGAAAGGTCGCGCAGCAGGCTCACCCGGTTCGCCAAGCCCGAGAGCTGATCGAAATAGGCCAGACGGTCGAGCCGCGCCGCCGCCGCCATGCGCTCGGTGATGTCGCGGCCGATCACCAGGCCGGCGTCGAGACCCGGCGCCCACACGCCGAGGAAGGAGAGCGTGACGAGGTGCCCGTCCTTGTGGCGCATATCGGCAACCACCTCGGGCGAGCGCCCGCCCGCGGCGAGGGTTCGGAGCGCCGCGGTCAGGCTTTCGCGCTGCTCCGGGACGGCGAAGGCGCTGCCCTGCTGTCCGACCACATCCTCCGGCGCATAGCCGAGGATGGCGGACGAACTCTTGCTCACCCGCCGGACGATGCCCGAACGGTCGATCACCAGGATGAGGTCGACGGAGGTTTCGAACAGCAGGCGCTGCTCCTCGGCCTCGCGCGCGATCTGCGCGGACTGCGCGCTCAAGGTCTGCAGCGCCTCGCTCCTCTCCCGCGCCGCCAGCGGCAGCCAGCGCCACAACAGGATGACGAGCACCACGAGCGCCGCGAGCACGTTCAGGATCTTGGGCAGGATCAGAAGTTCAGGGCGTGCCAGCGCCGCCTCGATCGCTTCGGGAAAGACGCCGTACCGCGAGCCCCACAGCAGACCGAAATAAATATTCTCTGCGATATTGCGCACCACGTCGATGGCCAGCACGGCAAGAAGAAGCCAAGTGGTACCATCGACCTCGTACTTTCCACGCGCCGCCGCCATTACGACCGTGAACAGCACCGTGATCCATAGGGCAACGATGACCCAGTAGATCAGCGTTGCCATCACTGCCACGGCAAAATCTCCGGAGCGGCGTACCTGCGCATCACACCCTTACCACTTTGTCCCGCGCCGACAATCATAGGCGGATGAAGCAAGATAGTGTGAACAAGACTTCTTGAAAACACCGCGACATCTCGCCCCGGCGCCGGGGCGGCCGGCCTCACCAGCCTTCGAGCACGATCTTGCCCACGGTGCGCCCGCTCTCCAGCGCGGCGTGGGCGCGCTTCAGGTTCTCCACCGTGATCGGCCCGTAATGGGCGCCGAGCGTCGTGCGGATCAGCCCCTCGTCCACCAGGCCGGCCACCTCGGCCAGCAGGCGGTGCTGGGCGATCATGTCGTCGGTCTCGAACATGGAGCGGGTGAACATGAACTCCCAGGCGAGTGCGCCGCTCTTCTGCTTGAGCAGCGCCACGTCGAGGGCGCCGGGGTCATCGATGACGCACACGGTGGCCTGCGGCCGCAGCACGGCGGCGATCTCGCGCCAGTGCTTGTCGGTGGCGGTGAGGGCGAAGATGGCGTCGGCCTGCGGCAGGCCGATGCGCGCCATCTCCTCGCTCAGGGGCCTCGAATGGTCGATCACGTGGTGGGCGCCGAGGTCGCGCACCCACTGCGCGCTCTCCGGCCGCGAGGCGGTGCCCACCACGGTGAGCGCGGTGAGCCGGCGGGCGAGCTGCACCGCCATGGAGCCGACGCCGCCGGCGGCGCCGATGATCAGCACCACGCCGTGGTCGCCGGTCTTGCCGACGGCGAGCTTGAGGCGATCGAACAGGCCCTCGAAGGCGGTGATGGCCGTGAGCGGCAGGGCGGCGGCCTGCGCGAAGCCCAGCGTGCGCGGCTTCAAGGCGGCGATGCGCTCGTCCACCAGATGCAGCGGGGCGTTGGTGCCGGGCCGGGTGATGCTGCCGGCATAATAGACCTCGTCGCCCGGCTTGAAGAGCCGCGCCTGCGCGCCCACCGCCTTCACCACGCCGGCGGCGTCCCAGCCGAGGATCACCGGCGCCTCGGGCGTGCCCTGGCGGCGCATGCGCACCTTGGTGTCCACCGGATTCACCGAGATCGCTTTGACCTCCACCAGCAGGTCGCGTGGGCCGGGGACCGGATCGGGCGCCTCGAAGGCGAACAGCGCGCGCGGATCGGTGACGGGGAGGGACTCGACATAGCCGATGGCCTGCATGATGGTCTCCGGGTTGGGGGCCGGGCGGCCCCTGGCTTTGCCTCGTCCCTCCATGTCGTCGAAGCGGCCAGATGCGCAAGACGGCACAATCTGGTCGCGTGGTATCATCGCTGATACCCACCACAGGCGGATCTGCTCCATGGCCAAGCGCCATTTCAGCTATCAGGGCACGGGATGCCCGGTGGAGGCGGCCCTCGAGATCATCGGCGCCAAATGGAAGGGCGCCACGGTGTACCATCTGATCGACGGCGAGCTGCGCTTTTCCGAGTTGCGCCGGCGCATGCCCAACGTCACCCAGCGCATCCTCTCCAAGGCGCTGAAGGAACTGGAGGCGGACGGGGTGATCGCGCGCACGGTCTATCCCGCCGTGCCGCCGCAGGTGGGCTACCGCCTGACCGAGAAGGGCGAGAGCCTGACCCCGGCGGTGCTGGCGCTGGCGGCGTTCGGGCGCGGCCATCTCAGCCGCCGCCGCCCGTCCCCCCCTGCCCCGCCCCCGAAGG
>NZ_JBNFNU010000283.1:0-5634 GCF_057364445.1 Xanthobacter sp. BG11Y11_SDJG | reverse complement strand
GCGTCCATGCGGGGCGTGCACCGTCTGCGCGGGGCGGCGGGGGGCGGAATCAAGGGGGCCGGCCTCGGCCATGAGTCTGCGCGCTCCTTGCGGCGGCGCCCGCCTCGGGGCACGCCGCGCCATGTCGTGAAACGGCAATCTAGGGTGTGCGCCCGGCCTCTTCAACGCAATGTCGGGCGCGCCCCGTCGCCGGACCGGCCGGGGTCTCTTCACCCCTGCCCTCTCCTCGCCGGGGAGAGGGGGCCAAAAGGAGGGGAGGCGCGGCCGGGGCATGACGGTGGTTCAGGCGGGGTGAGACTGGGATGGTCCGGCTGCCTAAAGCCGGGCGGCCATCTCCCCCTGCGGGAGAGGGGGCGGGGGTGAGGGGTTGTGCCGTCTTTCGGCCAGGGGGCGACCATGACGGTCGCTGGGGCTTTCAGTGCGCCCATCGTCTTTCACCGCCGTCATCCCCCGGCTTGTCCGGGGGATCCACGCGGCGGCTCGCCCGGCGCTTCATATGCGCACGCCCGCAGGCGGCACGGTGGATGCCCCGGACAGGCGGGGCATGACGGCGGTTTGGGCGGGACGCGCAGGCGGCCGTGTCCGGCCGCTGCGCCCTCGTTCCAGCCCCCGCGACTTACGCCTCCACCTGGGCCTCCGCCACCGCCACCGCCGTCATGTTGACGATGCCGCGCGCCGTCACCGACGGGCCGAGGATGTGCGCCGGCTTCGCCGTGCCCATGAGGATCGGGCCGACGGGCAGCGCGTCGCCCAGCACCTTGATCATGTTGTAGGCGATGTCGGCGACGTCGAGGTCGGGCATCACCAGCACGTTGGCGGCGCCTTCGAGGCGCGAGTTCGGCAGCGAGCGCTTGCGGATGTCCTCCACCAAAGCGGCATCCGCCTGCATCTCGCCGTCCACCTCCAGCATCGGCGCGCGCTCGCGCAGCAGCTCCACCGCCATGCGCACGCGCTTGGCCGAGAGCGTCTCGTGGCTGCCGAAATTGGAGTGCGAGAGCAGCGCGATGCGCGGCTCCAGGCCGAACCGGCGCACATGAGCGGCGGCGAGCACCGTCATCTCGGCGAGGTCGGCGGCCGAGGGCTCGGTCTGGATCTGCGTGTCGCAGATGAAGAAGTTGCCCTTGGGCGTGATGAGCAGCGACATGGCCGCCAGCTCCTTCACCCCCGGCGCGAGGCCGATGATGTCGCGCACCTGCCGCAGATGGCGAGTGAAGCGGCCCTCGATGCCGCACAGCATGGCGTCCGCCTCGCCGCGATGCACGGCGAGCGCGGCGATCACGGTGGGGTGGGTGCGCACCAGCGTGCGCGCCGCATCCGGCGTCACCCCGCGCCTGCCGGCGACCTCCATGTAGGTGCGCACGAACTCGCGGTAGCGCGGGTCGTCCTCGGGATTGATGATCTCGAAGCTGGTGCCCGGCTTGATGGAGAGGCCGAAGCGCTTGATGCGGCTCTCCACCACGCTCGCGGCCGCACCACGATGGGCTTGGCGATGCCTTCCTCGACCACCGCCTGGACCGCGCGCAGCACGCGCTCGTCCTCGCCCTCGGCATAGATCACCCGCTTCATGGACTGCTTCGCGCGGGCGAACAGCGGGCGCATGATGAAGCCGGAGCGGAACACGAAATAGTCGAGCTGGTCCTCGTAGGCCTCGAAGTCCTTGATCGGCCGGGTGGCGACGCCGGTCGCCATGGCCGCCTTCGCCACCGCGGGGGCGATGCGCAGGATCAGGCGCGGGTCGAACGGGGAGGGGATGAGCGATTCGGGTCCGAACGCCCGCGTCTCGCCGCCATAGGCGCGCGCCACCACGTCGGACGGGGTCTCGCGGGCGAGCGCGGCGATCGCCTCCACCGCCGCCATCTTCATCTCGGCGTTAATGTCGGTGGCGCCCACGTCCAGCGCCCCGCGGAAGATGTAGGGGAAGCACAAAACGTTGTTGACCTGGTTCGGGAAGTCCGAGCGGCCGGTGCAGATCATGGCGTCGGGCCGCGCGGCGCGGGCCTCCTCTGGCATGATCTCGGGAGAGGGGTTGGCGAGGGCGAGGATGAGCGGCTTGTCCGCCATCTTCTTCACCATCTCCGCCTTCAGCACGCCGCCGGCCGAGAGGCCGAGGAAGATGTGGGCGCCCTCGATCACCTCGTCGAGGGTGCGCTTGTCGGTCTTCTGGGCGTAGATTTCCTTGTAGGGGTCCATCAGCGTGTTGCGGCCGTCATAGACCACGCCGTCGATGTCCGTGACCCAGATGTTCTCGCGCTTCGCGCCCAGCGTCACCAGGAGGTTGAGGCAGGCGAGCGCCGCCGCGCCGGCGCCGGAGGTGACGATCTTCAGGTCCTCGATCTTGCGGTTGCCGATCTCCAGCGCGTTGCGCACCGCGGCGCCGACGATGATGGCGGTGCCGTGCTGGTCGTCGTGGAACACCGGGATCTTCATGCGCTCGCGCAGCCGCTTCTCCACCTCGAAGCACTCGGGCGCCTTGATGTCTTCCAGGTTGATGCCGCCGAAGGTCGGCTCCAGCGCGCTGATGACCTCCACCATGCGCTCGACGGTCTCGGCGTCGATCTCGATGTCGAACACGTCGATGCCGGCGAACTTCTTGAATAGGACCGCCTTGCCCTCCATCACCGGCTTGCCGGCGAGCGGGCCGATATTGCCGAGGCCGAGCACGGCGGTGCCGTTGGAGACCACGCCCACGAGATTGGCACGGATGGTGAGTTCGGCGGCCAGGAGCGGGTCGGCGGCGATGGCTTCGCAGGCGGCGGCGACGCCCGGCGTGTAGGCGAGCGCGAGGTCGCGCTGGTTGCCCAGCGGCTTGGTGGCCTGGATCTCAAGCTTCCCCGGCTTCGGCAGCCGGTGATACACCAGCGCGCCGGAGCGCAGATCCTCGGAAATGTAGGACGCCATACCTTCCCCCGTTCGTGTCGTGCCGCGCGCCACCGGTGCGGGCCGGAAAGTAGCCGCCGCGCTTGCCGATGTCACGGCTCGCGCGCGCTTTCGTCATGCTGCAGCGCGGGGTAAGGGAGTGCAGGTGCACCATGGAGCCGCGCCAGGAACCCCGCAAGGAGCCGCACCCGGCGCCGCGCCGGGACGGGCGCCAACCAGGGCTCCGGCAAGGGCACCCTCGCGCACGCAGATGGGATATGGTGCGCCGGCGCGGCCCGTTGCCGCGCACGCCCGCGTCACGGGCGCTCTCCGGCCGCGATTTGACAACCAAGGGTTCGCGAACATGGGCAAGAAGCTGGTCATCGGCCTCGTTGCGGTCGTCCTGCTGGGGGTTGCCGGCTATTTCGGCGTGCGCGTCTTCGGCGAGCGCAGCGCCCGCGCGGAGGTGGAGCGGACCTTCGAGGAAATCCGCCGCCGGGGCGCCACCGCCCGCTTTGCCGACGCCAGCGTGGACCCCGTGGCGCGGTCGATCGTCCTCACCGGCATCGAACTCGGCGGCGCCGACGCCGCGGTGAAGATCGTCAAGCTCACCGCCACCGGGGCACAGCCCCCGCGCGACCATTATGCCGAGGCCGAGGCGCTCGACCTTGAAGGGGTGGAGATCACGCTGTCCGGTCCCGCCGCCCTCGGCGGCCGCTTCGTCTATGTGATCCCCAAGGTGATGATCGACCGCTATCGCGGGCCGGTGGTGCCGCTGGCCACGCCGGAGGGCGAGGCCGGGCCGTTCGCCGCCGCCCGCTTCGCGCTGCGCCAGTTCGCGGCCACCAGCGCCGCCAAGGTGACCATTCCGGCCATGACGCTGCGCCAGACGCCTGCCAAGGCCGGCGCGGTGCCGGTGGAGATGGCCTATGAGGGCATCGCCGCCGAGCAGATCGCCGCCGGCAAGGTGCGCAGCCTCCTGGTGGACAAGCTGGTGTTCTCCGGGCCGGACGACGTGCCCGCGCCCGCCGCTCCCCAGGATGCCGCCCCCACGGGCGGGGCGCGGCAGACCGGCGAGCTCGCCGGCATTGTCGCCGCGCGCATCGACACCGGGCCCTTCCTCGCCGTGCTGTCCGGCGCCGCGCCCGGCAAGGAGCCGGACGATTACCGGGAGATCTACGGCAAGGTCGTGACCGGCCCGTACAAGGTGCGCCATCAGGATGGAAGCACCGCGGGCGCCGATTCGCTGCTGCTCGAGCATGTGGGCATCAAGCCCTCCGCCATCGCCCTCGACCGGCTGCTGGAGCTGGACGCGCTTTCCCGCAAGGGACCGGACCTCTCGGTCGCCGAGCTTGGCGAACTGGTGGAGGAGACGCGGCGCATCATCGACGGCCTCGCCTTCCGCACCTTCTCCATGACCGGCCTCACCGCCACCAGCAAGGACCAGACGGCGCGCATCGCCGCGGTGCGGCTCGACGGCTTCGCCGCCGGCGTGCTCGACGCCTTCGAGATGGAAGGCCTCGACGGCACGGACGCCGACAAGCGCCCGATCAAGGCCGCCCGGTTCGTGGTGCGGCGCCTCGATCTGAAGGCGCTGGCCGAACTCGCGCGGCAGGCGGACGCGCCGACGCCGATGGCGGCGCTCGGCCTGTTCAAGGTGGTGTCGGGGATCGAGGCCGCCGGCGTCGAGGTGCCCTATGACGGGGAGAGCGCGGCGCCCGGCGAGGCGCTGCGCATCGGCGCGCTGACGCTAGGCTGGGGCAGCGTGCTCGGCGAGATACCCTCCACCTTGCGCTTCGAGATGAAGGACGTGAGCGGTCCGATCAGTGCCGCGGACGGCGAGCCCTTCGTCTATCTCGCCAATGCCGGCGTCACCCGCGCCACCATGAGCACTGCGCTCAACATCGCCTACGAACCGGCGCGCGGCGACCTTCAGATCGGCCCCCTGGGCGCGCGGCTGGAGAAGGCTTTCGCGGTCTCGCTCGACACCGGCGTCGGCAACGTGCCGAAGGAGGCGTTCGCCGATGCCGCCGCCGCATTCGGGGCGCTCGGCGAGATCACCGCCCGTCCGCTGACGCTGAAGGTGGAGAATCTCGGCCTCGCGGAGCTGATGTTCCAGCAGCTCGCCGAAGCCGCCGGCGTGAGCGCGGACGACATCCGCGCCGACCTCTCCGCGCAGGTGGACGAGATCGCCGCCGTGCTGGCGCAGGTCAATCCTGACGTGGTGGGCGTCGCCGCGGCGGTGAAGAGCTTCCTCGCCACCCCGCGCACCCTGACGCTCTCGGCGACGCCCAAGGCCGACACGCCGCTCCTGCCGCTGTTCCTCAACGACGCCCCGTTCGGCGCGCTCTCCGCTTTCAGCCTCTCGGCCACCGCCGGACCCTGAGGGTCGGCCCCTGCGGGCGCCGCGCAAGGCGCCCGCGCGCAAGGGGCCAGCGCTCAGGGAATAGCTGCCCTCCAATTGGGGGATGCGGCGGCGGCCATGGAACATCGCGCTGCCGGGCGGAAGCAGAGACGCCCGGAGTGCGATCCGGTCGAACGGCATCGGCGTCGTCGGTGATAGCCCGCCGATAATTGCAGGGAGCAGGCAGGGTCCGCTCTGCCCGGCGTGCGGGCGAACGCGGCCTGCTGTGGCGGGCATCGATCGATTACGGCTGCAGCGTCCGCGCCCCGGAGGAAGAGAGGGCCTTCTGCCCCGGGGGCGCGGTGGCGGTCGGTGACGCGGCGCACGCGGGGTGGCGCCGCGGAAAGCAGGCCGAGCGCTTCGGTGCTCGGCCT
>NZ_JBNFNU010000282.1:0-5660 GCF_057364445.1 Xanthobacter sp. BG11Y11_SDJG | reverse complement strand
TCGGACGGCGCGAAGGCGGCGGGGCGCGGGCGCTCCCGGCTGCGGGCGGTCCAGTCGGCGAAGAAGCGCGCTCCGCTTCCGCGCGGTCGCGGGCCACGACGACGCCCTCTTCGGCGAAGCCTCGGGCGGCGAGCTTGCGCACCCGGAGCGCCGGCAGCTCGAAGCCGAGCAGCAGGTTGAAGCCGGCCATCACCACGAAGCCGACCGGGCCGGCGATGCCCGCCATGGCGATGACGAAGCCGAGGAGGCCCGCCACCGCCACATAAGCGAGCAACGGCAGCCACAGCCGGTAGCGCAGCAGCACGAACGGGGCGAGGAACAGCGCCGCGAAGGAGAACTTCTCCCGCACGAAGGCGACGCGCTCGGCCGACGCTTCGGCGCTCTCGCCGGGTTCGACGCGGGACATCACGCTCCAGGTGGCCATGGGACGGCTCCTAGTTTCCGAGCGAGCCCTTGGTGGAGGGCACCTCGCCCGCCGCCGAGGGGTCGATGGCCACCGCCTGGCGCAGCACGCGGGCGAGGCCCTTGAAGCAGCTTTCGGCGATATGATGCGCGTTCACGCCGTAGAGCGTCTCCACGTGCAGCGTCACGCCCGCGTTCGAGGCGAAGGCCTGGAAGAACTCGCGCACCAGCTCGGTGTCGAAGTCGCCGATCTTCTGCGCCGGAAACGCGGTACGGAAGACCAGGAACGGCCGGCCGGAAATGTCGATGGCGACACGGGTCAGCGTCTCGTCCATGGGCATGAGCACGTCGGCGTAGCGCGTGATGCCGCGCATGTCGCCGAGCGCCTTGCGGAATGCCTGGCCGAGCGCGATGCCCACGTCTTCCGTGGTGTGGTGGAAGTCCACGTGCAGGTCGCCCTGTGCCTTCACCGTCAGGTCGAAGCGGGCGTGGCGCGCCAGCAGGTCCAGCATGTGGTCGAAGAAGCCGATGCCGGTGGCAATATCCGAGCGTCCCTGGCCGTCGAGGTCGACGGACAAGGCGATCTTCGTCTCCTTGGTCTCGCGGGCGATCAGGGCCGTGCGCATGGAATTCCTCCAAGGCCGCGGGTTCTAGCAGCAACGGTGCTGCAACGCCATATGGCGAAGACATGACGGTTTACACGGCCGTCCGCTCCCGGCCCTCGCCCCGTCGCGCGCCCTGTGCCATAGGCTTGGGTGCAGAGGCCCGGACCCGGAGGAGCGAATGCCCACCATCACCCGCGACGGACTGACGATCGACTATTCGGTGAGCGGGGAGGGGCCGCCGCTGCTCATCATCTCCGGCTTGTCGGCGGAGCGCTCCTTCTGGGCGCTGACCCGGCCGCTGCTCTCCGGCTTCACCCTGATCGAGTTCGACAACCGCGACATCGGCAAGAGCGCGCGGGCGAAGGCGCCCTATGCGGTGGCCGACATGGCGGGCGACGCGCTGGCGGTGCTCGCGGCCACCGGCTTCCGGAAGGCGCACGTCATGGGCCACTCGCTGGGCGGCATGATCGCCCAGGAGCTGGCGCTCATGGCGCCCGAGAAGGTGGACCGGCTGGTGCTCGCCAATACCATCGCCCGCAACGACCTCTACACCACCGAGATCATGCGCCTGCTCAGGGAGCTGCGGCTCCAGCTCGACAACGAGCTGACCTTCGGCGCGGCGCTCACCACGTTCGTCATCGGCATGCGGATGCTGAAGACGGTGCCGCTGTTCGCCGCCGTGCAGCAGTCGCTCGACGCCGGGCTCTACCAGGAGAAGGACGCCTTCCTGCGGCAGCTCGACGCCTGCGTCGCCTATGACGGGCTAACGCGGATCGGCGACATCAAGGCGCCGACCTATGTGATCTACACCGATGACGACCGCCTCTTCTCTCCCGCCATGGTGCGGGAGGTGGCGGAGGCGATCCCCGGCGCGCAGATCGACGAGATCGTCGACAGCGGCCATTGTCCCATGGTGGAGGCGCCGCAGAATTTCGCCACCGTCGTGCGTGCGTTCCTGACCGCCCGGTGAGCGGGCGCCGGGCAACGCCCATCCCTGCGGGCGTTTGATCGAGGCCGTTGCGTCCCGGGCGGAAGGGCATAAGTAAGGCTCTGAGCGGAGCCTTCCATGCAGCATTCCCCGGATACCATCTACGGCACGACCATCGTCTCGGTGCGCAAGGGCAACCGCGTCGCCATCGCCGGCGACGGGCAGGTGACGCTCGGCCAGACGGTGCTGAAGTCCAATGCCCGCAAGGTGCGCCGCCTGGGGCGCGGCGACGTGATCGGCGGCTTCGCCGGGGCGACCGCCGACGCCTTCACGCTGTTCGAGCGGCTCGAAGCCAAGCTGGAGCAGTATCCCGGCCAGTTGCAACGCGCCGCGGTGGAACTCGCCAAGGACTGGCGCACCGACCGCTATCTGCGGCGCCTGGAAGCGATGATGATCGTCGCCGACGCCTCCATCTCCCTGGTGCTCACCGGCACCGGCGACGTGCTGGAGCCGGAGCAGGGCGTCGCCGGCATCGGCTCCGGCGGCGGCTTCGCGCTCGCCGCCGCCCGCGCGCTGCTCGACCGGGAGGAGGACCCGGAGGCGATCGTAAGGCGCTCCCTGGAGATCGCCGCCGACATCTGCGTCTACACCAACCGCAACATCGTCATCGAGACCATCGGGGGGATGTGAGTTTGGCACGCACACCTTTCATTTTAGGCCCGGGGCTGATGGGCGGGGCGGCGCCGTCGGCGCGCGCAAGGCCTCCGCCGCTGTCTTTGCATTTCTGATGGTACGCAATCCATGACCGACTTCTCTCCCCGCGAGATCGTCTCCGAGCTCGATCGGCACATCGTCGGCCAGGCGGCCGCCAAGCGCGCGGTCGCCATCGCCCTGCGCAACCGCTGGCGGCGCCAGCAGCTGGACGACAAGCTGCGCGAGGAGGTGATGCCGAAGAACATCCTCATGATCGGCCCCACCGGCGTCGGCAAGACCGAGATTTCCCGTCGCCTCGCCCGCCTCGCAGGGGCGCCGTTCCTGAAGGTGGAGGCCACCAAGTTCACCGAGGTGGGCTATGTGGGCCGCGACGTGGAGCAGATCGTGCGCGACCTCGTGGAGGTGGGCATCGGCCTGGTGCGCGAGGCCAAGCGCAAGGACGTTCAGGCCAAGGCGCACCTTGCCGCCGAGGGCCGCGTGCTCGATGCGCTGGTGGGCGCCACCGCCTCTCCCGCCACCCGCGACGCCTTCAGGAAGCGCCTGCGCGCCGGCGAGCTGGACGACAAGGAGGTCGAGGTCGAGACCCAGGCGGGCGGCGGCGGCATGCCCATGTTCGAGATCCCCGGCATGCCCGGCGCGCAGATGGGGGCGATCTCGCTCTCCGACATGCTCGGCAAGGCGTTCGGCGGGCGCACCAAGACCCGCCGCGTCACCGTGAAGGACGCACACCCCCTGCTCCTCACCGAGGAGGCGGACAAGCTGATCGACCAGGACGCCATCGTCCAGGATGCGATCCACGCGGTGGAGAACAACGGCATCGTCTTCCTGGACGAGATCGACAAGATCGCCGGCCGCGAGGGCCGCTCCGGCGCCGACGTCTCGCGCGAGGGCGTGCAGCGCGACCTGCTGCCGCTGATCGAGGGCACCACGGTGTCCACCAAGCACGGGCCGGTGAAGACCGACCACATCCTGTTCATCGCCTCCGGCGCGTTCCACGTGTCGAAGCCGTCGGACCTGCTGCCGGAGCTGCAGGGTCGCCTGCCGATCCGCGTCGAGCTGGAGGCGCTCACCCGCGCCGACTTCGTGCGCATCCTCACCGAGACCGAGGCGAGCCTCGTCAAGCAGTCGGTGGCGCTGATGGCGACCGAGGGCGTGGAGCTGGTGGTGACGCCGGATGCGGTGGAGGCCATCGCCGATGCGGCGGTGGAGGTGAATTCCAGCGTCGAGAATATCGGCGCCCGCCGGCTCCAGACGGTGATCGAGCGCGTGCTGGACGATCTGTCCTTCACCGCGCCCGACCGCTCCGGCGAGACGGTGGTGATGGACGCCGGCTTCGTGCGCTCGCGCGTCGCCGATCTCGCCCGCAACGCCGACCTCAGCCGCTTCATCCTTTAAGGACGGCGGCTGCCGCAGCCTGGGGGGCTACGCTCTACTGCCAGGCGAGGCGCTTGCGATAGAGCGTCGAGGGGCTCAGTTCCAGCGCCGCTGCCGCGGCCGCGATGTTGCCGCCGAACGAGGCGATGGCCCGTTCGATGGCCCGGCGCTCGGTGAGCGCCAAAGGCTCCACCGCGCCCGCCTCCGCCGACAGGGGCACCACGTTCGTGGTGTTGGAGCCGAAGCGGGCCATCTCTTCGGCACCCGCGCCCTCGATCGCCAGATGGATCGGCACGTTGGGACCGTCCGCCAGCACCACGATGCGCCGCATGAGGTTCTGAAGCTCGCGCACATTGCCGCGCCAGGAGCGGATCTGGAGCACCCGCGCGGCATCCGGGCCGATGCGCGGCATGGGGCGGCGCTCCTCCCCGGCGAAGCGGGCGAGGAAGGTTTCCGCCAGCAGCATGATGTCGTCGCCGCGCTCGCGGAGCGCGGGCATATGCAGTTCCAGCACGTGCAGGCGATAGAACAGGTCCTCGCGCAGGCGGCCGGCGCGCACCTCCTCGGCGGGATCGCGGTTGGTGGCGCAGACGATGCGCACGTCCACCTGCCGCTCGTGCCCCTCGCCGATGCGCCGGACCTTGCCGTCCTGCAGGAAGCGCAGCAGCTTGGCCTGCAGCGCGAGGTCCATCTCGCCGATCTCGTCGAGGAACAGCGTGCCGCCGTCGGCGCTTTCCGCGGCACCCGCGCGCTCGGCGACGGCGCCGGTGAAGGCGCCGCGCGCGTGGCCGAAGACCTCGCTTTCCATGAGTTCGCGCGGGATGGCGCTGCAATTGAGCGCCACGAACGGTCCGGCATGGCGCGGCGAGCGGGCATGCACCGCCTGGGCGCAGAGGTCTTTGCCGGTGCCGCTTTCGCCGGTGATGAACACCGGGGCGCTGGAGGGAGAGACACGCTGGATGCGGTCATAGAGCGCGCGCATGGCCGGCGAGCGTCCGAGGAAGCCGCAGAAATCGGCGGTGCTGGTGGTCGTGGTCGGGCGGTCGTCCTCGCGGCTGGCGCGGCGGCGCTCCATGCGCACCGGCTCGCCTTGCAGCAGGCGCTCCACCACGTCCTCGGCCCGCAGCGGCTTCAGCACCACGTCGTCCGCGCCCGCCCGCATGCAGGCGACGGCGCTCGAGACCGAGCCCTGGCCGAGGGTGGCGATCAGGGCGCCGTTGAGGCCGGCGGCCCGAAGGCGGGTCCACCGCCCCCTCGCCACCGGGGCCGACCGCGACCACCGCCGACACGCAGTGCGGCGCCAGCGCGTAGGCGGATTCGAGGGCCTCCGCCTCCATCATGTTCAGCCGGTCCCGGCGCCCGAGAGCGGCGCGCAGGAGGCGGCGGACGGCGGGATCGGGATCACAGACGAGGACCGGTGCGGTGGCGGCTTCTGGGGAGTGCAGCATGACCTCGATCGACGGTTGGAAGGCGTCGGCGAGGATCGTGCGGGAGCGAGGTAAAGAAAGATTTTCTCGGCACCGGAAAAACCCAAAACGCGGCCCGATTTCGTCGCATGCGTTACCGCCTGGCCTGCACCGCCGGCGGGTCCGGGCCGCGGCTGGCCTATCCGCCCTTGCGGGGCTGCGCCATGGCGG
>NZ_JBNFNU010000281.1:0-5694 GCF_057364445.1 Xanthobacter sp. BG11Y11_SDJG | reverse complement strand
CGCTCAGCCCGGCGCGTCCGGGCACAAAAGCCAGCGTGACAGGGTCGGCCTCCGGCGGGATCAAGTCGCCCATGGCGCGGCAGCGCCCGTCGATGCAGATGCGCCAGTCGGCGGTGGCGCCGGAGCGGCGCAGCATCACCTCTTTCAGGGGCGCAGCCTGCGGCCGGGCGACGTACCGCCCGCCGTCCAGCACGGCGCCCTCGGGCGGCTCCATGCCGGCGCCGGAGCCCTCGATCCGCATCTCCACCACCACCAAGCCGTCCGGGGTGGCGCGCCAGTCCTCCTGCCAGTCGCTCTTCTGCACCGAATGGGTCCAGGCGAGCGTGAAGGCGGCACCCAGGCGCACCATCTGCCCGCCGGCGATCAGGCAGGCGAGCGCGCCCACCGTCCGCTCAGGCCGCGGCCGCGCGGGCGGCGGCGCGCACCCGAAGCAGGTGCCACAGGAAGAAGGCGAAGGCGGCGGCGAAGCCCAGTTCGTCGGTGAGCGGCAGCGCCATGATCAGGAGCGCCGCCGCCAGGAAGGCCGCGACGCGCTCGACCGGGTTGAGCCGGCCGAGCAGATAGCCGGTGGCGGTGGCCGCCCAGAGAATGATGGCGACGAGGGCCTTGATGACCGCATAGGCCACCGCCGGCCAGAAGCCGATCGACGCCGCCATGGGGTCGCCGTCCTGGAGCATGAGCGCCGGCGCGTAGACCGCCATGAAGGGCACCACATAGCCGGCGAGCGCCACCCGCGTCGCCTGCACGGCGATCTTCATGCCGCTCTCCTTGGCGATGGGCGCGGCGGCGAAGGCCGCGAGCGCCACCGGCGGCGTCAGGTCCGCCATGATGCCGAAGTAGAACACGAACATGTGCGAGACGATGAGCGGCACGCCGAGTTCCAGCAGCGCCGGCCCGGCGATGGAGGCGGTGATGATGTAGTTCGGGATGGTGGGCAGGCCCATGCCGAGGATCAGGCACGCCACCATGGTGAGCAGCAGGGAGATGAACAGCGAGTTCTGCCCCACCGCCACCACGAAGGAGGCGAAGGCGCTGGCGACGCCGGTCAGCGTGAACACGCCCACCATGGTGCCCACCAGGGCGCAGGCGATGCCCACCGGCAGCGCGTTGCGAGCGCCGTCCGCCATGCTCTCGATGCTGATGCGCAGGGTCTCGCGCCCGCCCTTCACGAAGAACAGCAGCACGACGAGGGCGAACACCGCCCAGGCGATGCCGTTGATGCCGTATTCCAGGAAGCTCGCCGCGGCGATGCCGAGCACCACCCAGAACACCACTTTCAGGCCGTAGGGTCCGATGGCCTGCGCCACCGGGCTGCCGAGCACGATGAGGGCGGTGAGGGCGAGGCCGACGGTGCCCGCGAACAGCGGCGTGTAGCCGGAGAACAGCAGCCACACCAGCACGGCCAGCGGCAGCAGCAGATACCAGCGGTCGGTGAGCGCCTTCAGCGCGTTCGGGCACTGGTCCTTGGGTAGGCCAAGCAGTCCGTGGCGCCCCGCCTCCAGGTGCACCATGGCGAACACGGTGAAGAAATAGAGCAGCGCCGGGATGATGGCGGCGGTGGCGATGGTGGAATAGGGAACGTCGATGGTCTCGGCCATGATGAAGGCGACCGCGCCCATCACCGGCGGCATGATCTGCCCGCCCATGGAGGCCGTGGCCTCCACCGCGCCGGCAAAGGCCGGCTTGTAGCCGAACTTCTTCATCAGCGGGATGGTGAACTGGCCGGTCGTGACCACGTTGGCGACGCCCGAGCCGTTGATGGTGCCCATGAGCGCCGAGGAGATCACCGACACCTTGGCCGGGCCGCCTTTGGCATGGCCCACCGTGCCCATGGCGAAGTCGGTGAAGAGCTGGATCATCCCGGCGCGCTCCAGGAAGGCGCCGAACAGGATGAACAGGAAGATGTAGGAGGACGACACATAAGTGGGCGTGCCGTAGATGCCCTCGGTGCCGAGGAACATCTGGTCCACCACCTGGGCATAGTCGAAGGCCCGATGGTCGAGCGGCGGCGGCAGATACTGGCCGAACAGGCCGTAGGCCAGGAACACCGCGCACAGGATCGGCAGCGAGAGCCCCATCAGCCGCCGGGCGCCCTCGAACACGAGGATCACCGCCAGCGTGCCGACGACGATGTCGAGGGTGCTGGGATCGCCCGCCCGCGCGATCAGGTCGGAATAGAATACCCAGTGATAGAGGCCCACCACGAAGGAGAGGATGCCCACCGCCCACAGGACGAGGCGCATGGGTCCCTGCTTGTGGTTGCCGGCGATGGCGAACATCACCAGCAGCAGGAAGCCCACATGCACCGAGCGCACGATCTGGCTCGCCAGCGGGCTCCAGGCGGCGGTGATGACCTGGAAGGTTGAGAAGATCACGGCGATCCAGAAGACCGCGCGCCCCCAGGAACCGGGGCCCCATTCCAGATGGCCGAGGCCGGGCTCGACGATCACTTCCGCGCCGTGATCGACGTGACCGGGTTCGGCGCTGGCGATGCTCTGGGACATGGGGACGTCTCGGGTCTTGGGGGGTCCGCATCCGGCGGCGGAGGGATGCCGCCCGGCCGTGGAAACACCGTTCAAATTCAAGGGCTCCCGCCGGCGCCCGTCAATGGCGATCGCGGGGAATCTGACTTAAAATGCGTGCGCCGCCGGCAAAACCGGCGGCGCACCATGCCGGACGCAAGCCTGCGTCAGCCTCAGGGCGTCACGCCCTTTTCCTTGAAGTACTTCGCGGCGCCGGGATGGAACGGCACGGGCGAGCCCTTCATGGCGTTCTCCACCTTGATGCTCTTGGCCGCCGCGTGGGCCGCCGCCAGTTCCGGCAGGTTCTCGTAGATCGCCTTGGTGATGGCATAGACCTCGTCGTCCTTGAGGTCGGCGCGGGTGACGAGGAAGTTCGGCACCGCGGCGGTGGCCACTTCGGCCTCCTGGCCGCCATAGGTGTTGGCGGGGATGGTGGCCTTCAGATAGGGCGCGCCGATCTTGTCGATCACGGCGCCGGGCACCTCCACCACCACGATCGGCACCGAGTTCGCCAGGTCCTTGATGGAGGCGACGCCGAGGCCGGCGGACTGCAGTGTGGCGTCGAGCTGGCGGTTCTTCATCAGCTCGACCGACTCGGCGAACGGCAGATACTCGATCTTGCCCAGGTCCTCATACTTGATGCCGGCGGCGTTCAGGATGGCGCGGGCATTCAGCTCGGTGCCCGAGCGCGGCGCGCCCACCGACAGGCGCTTGCCCTTGAGGTCGGCGATGGTCTTGATGCCGGAATCCTTCGAGGCGACGATCTGGATGTAGTTGGGATAGATGCCGCCGAGCGCCCGCACCTTGGTGAGGGGCGTCTTGAAGCCGGCCTCTTCCTTGCCCGCCGCGCCGTCCGCGAGACTGTCGGCGAGGGTGAAGGCGACCTCGCCCTTGCCCTGCTGGATCAGATTGAGGTTCTCGACCGACGCCTTGGTGGCCTGCACCGAGGGCGCGCGCCCGGCACCTTCTCGCCGATCACCTTGGAGATGGCGACGCCGAGCGGATAGTACACGCCCGAGGTTCCGCCCGTGAGGACGTTCACGAATTCCGCATTGGCGGCGACGGGCGCGAGTGCGAGGGCCCCGGCGAGCGTCGCCATTACGAGCTTTTTCATTGGCGTCCCTTCCTGCTGATGTGGTTGGCGAGAAGCTACCCGCTTGCCGGACAAAGGCCAGCAGCTTTTTCCTTTCCCGCGACTAAAGTCTATGTGTTCGTGCTCCGAAAAGCGAACCATCCGGTGCAGGCGGGCAGGCCTGCACCGGATGGTTTTAATCTACCGAATTGCCGTAAGGGAAGAGATCATTCCGGCTCGATGCCGGCGGCCTTGGTGATTTCGGCCCACTTCTTGGTCTCGGACGCCACCAGCTTGGCGAGCGCCTCCGGCGTCGAGGAATTGGGCTCGATGCCGGCATTCAGCAGCGCGGTCTGCACGCTCTGGTCGCCCATGGCCTGCACCATGGCCTTGTTGAGCGTCGCGACGATGGGCGCCGGGGTCTTGGCCGGCACGAAGGCGGCGAACCAGGCGATCAGCTCGTAGCCGGCGATGCCCGCCTCGCGCATGGTGGGCAGTTCGGGCGCGAGCTTGGAGCGCTCCGCGCTCGACACGCCGAGCGCCTTCAGCTTGCCGGCGCGCGCCTGCGGCAGGGTGGTGGAGATGTCGGCGAACATCACCTGGATCTGCCCGCCGAGCAGGTCGCTCACCGCCTGCGGGTTGCTCTTGTAGGGCACGTAGAGGATGTCCACGCCCGCCCCGGTCTTGAGCATCTCCACCGCGAGGCGCGAGGACGTGGAGCCGGCGCCGAACGAGAGCTTGCCGGGGTTCGCCTTGGCATAGGCGATGAACTCCTTCGTCGTCGCGGCCGGCACCGAAGGGTTCACCACCAGCGCCAAAGTGATGGTGCCGAGCGTGGTGACCGGCTCGAAGTCCCTGATGTGGTCGTAGGACAGCTTCTTGTAGAGCGCCTGGTTGGAGGCGTGGGTGGAGTTGGAGGTGATCAGCACGCTGTAGCCGTCCGGCGCGGCGCGGGCGACGTTGCTGGCGGCGATCTGGCCGGTGGCGCCGGGCAGGTTTTCCACCACCACCGGCTGGCCGAGGATGGACGACACCTTCTCGCCCAGCACGCGGGCCAGCGTGTCGGTGGCGCTGCCGGCCGAGAACGGCACGACGAAACGGATCGGCCGGCTCGGATAGGCCTCCTGCGCCGAAGCGGGCGTGGCGACAGCGAGGAGCGGCGCGGCCGCGAGCGCGGCAAGGGTCGCGGCAAGGGTCGCGAGCATCCGGCGGCGCGGCGGCGTGGTCGTCATGGGGGTCGGCGTGCTCATGGCGGTTTTCATGGGCGGTTCTCCCGGAATGTCAGGGTTCTTGGTGTTGCCGGCGCGGCCGTGGCCGCGGCCGGAGGGGCGAGCGCCTGCGCGAGGTCCGCCGGCACGCGGACCTCGAGGGCGAGAAGCAGGAAGGAGAGCGACTTGCCGTGCCCGTCGAGGCCGAGCGAGGCGTTCACCCCGCCGTCCAGCACGTCGTCGAGCACGAAGTTGAAGGCGCAGAGGTTGGGCAGGTCGTAGCGCACCACCCGGCTCGGCCGGCGGGCGGCGAACAGCGCGGCGACCCGCTCGGCCGTCACCTGCGCGGCGATCAGCGGGAAGGCCTCGGGCGTGCGGCAGACGAGCGCGAGGTTCAGCCGGTTGCCCTTGTCGCCCGCCCGCGCATGGGCAACGAGGCGCAGCGGCACGCCGACCTCGGCGCGGGCCGGCGCCGCTGCCGGATCGCGGAGCACCTGCGGGTTCATGGCGCCCCCTCCGCACCCAGCAGCGACATGGCGGGCGAAAAACGAGGTCGCGCTCCACGAAGGCAGGAGGGCGCTGGCAAAGCCGCGGCGTCAAAAATGGCGCCGCACGCCCCGCCCCCCGCCCCGCGGGCCCGGCGCAGTAGAGCGCCTCCACCTCGTCGAGCAGCAGGCCGAGCGCCGCCATGTCCGTGCTCTGGGCGCTGAAGCGCAGGCGCACATCCTCGGCGCGGCTTCGGGGAAGGCGGCGGCGAGCGTCGCGCCGGCGGTGTCGTTGAACAGGCTGGCGATGCCGATGGCGTCCACGCGCACGGCCAGGTTCGGCGCGCGCTTCGCGAGCCGCGCCAGCACCACCTCGGCGTCGCCTCGAGATGGTTGACGAAGCCGTG
>NZ_JBNFNU010000280.1:0-5703 GCF_057364445.1 Xanthobacter sp. BG11Y11_SDJG | reverse complement strand
GCGCGAGGCGCTGTGCCACGCCACCGAGGCCACCGCAGCCGCCGCGGCGGTGGTGGATGGCCTGAACCACGGCGCCGCAGGCGAAGCCGCCGACGCCGCGCTGAGGGCACTGTGGGCCGCCGACAACCGGCTGATGGCCACACCGGCGGTGGTGCCCGCCGATCTCGGTGTGAAGGCAGGGTATCTCGCCGAGCAGCTCGAGGCGTTCGGCCAGCTTGAACCGCGCCACTGCCGCGCCATCGTTGCCGATCTGCTGCGCATGTTCCCCACCGCCTGAAGGGCCAACCCGACAGGCGGCGGGCCGCCGAGCGGCGCCCCCCGCCCATCACATCGGGAACACAGGCCCCTTTTCCAAGCCCCGAGCATGCCTCGGGGCTTTGCCGTTAGGGCGTCCAAGCCAGCCCGCCATCCCGGCGCATTTTTCGTGTACGAAAATATGGACGGCAGAGACTTTTGCGTGTACGAATAATCCCATGAAGATCACCTGGGACGAGCCCAAGCGCCAGACCAACCTCGCGAAGCGGGGAATGGACTTCGCGGCCCTCGACCTGGCGTTCTTCGCCGCGGCCACCGTCGCGCCGGCCAAGAAGAACCGCTTCATGGCAGTTGGCGTCTTTCAGGGCGCCGTCATTGCGGTGATCTTCGCGCCGCTCGGCTCGGAAGCGCTGGCCGTGATCTCGATGCGCCGCGCCAGCCGCAAGGAAAGGGCAGCCCATGGGTACGCGTAAGCACAAAATCGCCCCCCTCACCGATGCCGAGGAGGCGGAAATTCAACGGCAGATCGCGGCCGATCCCGACGACGCAGAGTTGACCGACGCACAGATCGCGCAGGCCAAGCCCTTCGCCGAGGCGTTTTCCGGAGCTGATGGAGAGCATCAAGCGCGCGCGGGGCGCCCCAAGGTGGAGAGCCCCAAGGAGGCCGTGACGCTGCGCCTGGCGCCGGAGACGGTGGAGCGCTTCAAGACCATGGGCGGGAAGGACTGGCGCGCGAAGATGAGCGAGGCCCTGGAGAAGGCGGCGCGGCGCGGCTGATCAGGGCGCGCCCTTGGCGGACGGGCGCGGTGGTGGTGCACCGAAGGCCCGCGCCGGACGCCGGCTCGCAGGGGCTCGGCGAGAAGAGGCAATGCCGAGGCTGTCGCCCGCCCGCGGTGGGCCGGCCGCAGTCCTACGCCGGGAGCGGGCAAGCCTTCGTGACGGCATCGAACACGCGATCGGATCCCTTGCCGACCTTGAATAGCATATCGAAGGTCACGACCTTATAGGTGACGCGTAGGTTGTGTCTCAGTTTGAAATTTGGGGAGAGAAAAGGGTCCGGATGCGCTCCTGGTCGACCCCGCTGATCCGGGCTCCGGTAAGGTGAACCGTTCCAATCGTTGGGTGCCCCCAGAGACTACCCTTCTTCGCGAGGATCCGATCTCGACTACCAGGCAAGAAAGGCTCTCCTGTCAGCAACGCGTCGAATGTTCTAAGGCCAATTACAATTATTTGTTTAGGTTGGAGAGCGCAGACAATGGCCTTTGCGTGCCGAAAGCTAAAATCCTCCAGATGATGGCGTAATGGCTTTGGAATCCGATACCAGTCCTCAATGCTTGGCGCACGAAAGAAGACCGCATTCAATCCGGTGCATCGCGCGACGATGTCGCCACCCCATATGAACCGAATTTTCTTGGCGAGAGGCCAATCTTTCGTGGCGTAGTCGCATGTCTCCGGCCAAGTCTCGTGATGCTGAATGTTCTCGATCTCTCGCCCGCCCGGTTGGTAGCCGATGAACATGTATGGGGCTCCAACGGTCGGTGGCCCATACAGAACGCGGAAGCCCAAAGCAGCTGGTCCGAGCTGCGCTTTCACATCTGCATATAGCCGACGCGCTTCGGTATAAGCGCGTCGGCAGACAGCTTCATGGTCGTTCATGCTGGCCGCTTCTTGTAGGGGCCGCGCTTGCCCGGCTTGGGTGAGGCCTCATCGATCATGACCGCCATATCTTCCATGCTCATGAGCCCGTCGGACACGCCCGCGGCCATCGCAGGCGTTACCTTGTGCGCACGGTGCAGCTTCGCGAAATTGTACCAAACGGTATAGATCGCCACCATGCGCATGTGGTTCTCGAACTTCTTCGAGAAGGCGTTCATCAGGCGGGTGAAGCGGCGCACCTGCATCCGCATGGTGAGGTTCTGCCGCTCCGCAAAGGAAGTGCTGACTTGCTTGGGATCGGGGGAGCCTTCAATCCGCTCCTTCCGGGCACCGATGCACTCTGCAGGGCTGTGGCGGCCACGGGCGCTTTCCGGAGCCGTCCCGTACAGCTTCACAAGCATCGCTTAATCCACGTGCCCACCGAACGCGCCCTCGACCGCCTCAAGGTACGCCTTGTGCCCGTCTGAGGTGAGCTGCACGCGGTTCGCGAGGCGCCCCGCCAGATCGTCCATGAAGGCCATCGCATATTCGCTGTCACGGCCGCCCCGCGTCCAATAGACCATGCCTCTGTGAGACGGCGCGAGGTCAGCCAGAAACGCGAGATTCTGTGTCTCACAGAAATAGGTCTTGATTTTTGGACGGATCGTCTCACAATATCTTTGATTTAAATGGGACGATGGGGGCCACCAATGGGCATGTTGGTCGGGTACGCTCGAACATCGACCACGGAACAGGTGGCGGGGCTGGCTGCCCAGGTAAGGGACTTGGAGGCAGCCGGGTGTGAGAAGGTTTGGCAGGAGCGCGTTAGTTCCGTTGCCGAGCGTCTCGCCCTCAAAGAGGCCCTCGCCTTTCTTCGCGACGGCGACACCCTCGTCATCACCAAGATCGACAGGCTTGCCCGCTCCACCTTTCACTTTTGGGAATTGGTGCAGAACCTCCAGAGCCGCGGCGTGGCGTTGCGCATCCTAAATCTCGGTGGAGAGGTGGTGGACACGGCGAGCGCGACCGGCCGGCTCACGCTCACCATCTTCGCCGGCTTCGCGCAGTTCGAGCGCGAGATCATGCTCGAGCGCCAACGCGAGGGCATCGCCAAGGCCAAGGCCGACGGCAAGTACAAGGGCCGCGCTCCCACCGCGCGGGCGAAGGCTGGCGAGGTGCGCAAGCTGATGGGTGACGGCAAGAGCCCCACAGAGATCGCGAAGGTGCTCGGAATTGGGCGCGCCTCTGTGTACCGAATTCTTGGCTCGACGTTAAATAACGACGATTGACTGACTTCAATCAATCAAATTCTAAAAATTTTGAATGCAAACGACTTTGCTATTTCTATCGCAAAAATAAATTATGATTATTTAGTAAATGTACATTTGCGTTCTAGACAAATACTTCGGCCTTTCCGGAATACCGACCTCAGAGCGATCCCGCGCAAGGGGATAGCATCGCGCCGGAGACGGTCAATGCCGGTCGACCCCCGCGGGCGGGGGGGCCGCCGCCACCTATTAGCATTTGGTGCGCGAGATGGTCGCCGCGCGGGGGGGAGCCTCAACCGCCCATGCCTCGGTTTGGTATAGCTCAGGTCAATCCCCGCAGGCGGGGGTGCTGTGCGGGGCGTGCCTATTACTCCGAGACAGATGGGTCGATGCCCCCGCGGCGGGGGAGCCGCCAACTCGGTTGTCGCCGATTTCGACCCGCCGGGTCGATCCCCGCGCAGGCGGGGGAGCCCGCTCGGTGACGACGGAGATCCGCGCCTGCTCAGGTCGATCCCCGCGCAGGCGGGGGAGCCGAGACCGGGATGGTCTGGAGCACGCGGGCGGAGGGTCGATCCCCGCGCAGGCGGGGGAGCCCTGCGACATGTACGGCAAACTGCTACAAGTTCCAGGGTCGATCCCCCGCGCAGGCGGGGGAGCCGCCGACTCCTGTGCGTCCGAAATTCTCTGTCGGGTCGATCCCCGCGCAGGCGGGGGAGCCCCTAGGCTATAAGACATTGACTTCATTAACGATGTCAAAAAGCGCACTTCAACCCCGGTTAGCGCTTCACGAGCAGCGCGCCGTCGAGGTCGCTCAGGTCCCGGGGCGGCAACCCGAGGGTGCGGATGCCAAGGCGGCCGGCGCACCCGTCATCCTTCCACATGAGGATCAGCGCGCCGCCTGGCATCGCCGTCCACCAGTCGGAGACCACCGACCACTCGCGCTCGCGCACGCCTTTCGAAAGCTCTGGCGAGACGAAAACACCAGGCGCCGCTGCCGGCATGATGGAGCGAGAAAGCCCCGTGCCGTCTCCAGTCCAAGGCGGCTTTTGAGCATCGCATCACCGTGGCGGCTTGAGCAGCAGCATGCCGAATCCGAACGCCCTGTGGCGCCCGATGCCGCGTGCGAGCGTTGCCCCGAATGCCGATCCGTCCGTGATCCTGAGGTGGCCCGAGAAGCTGGCGTCCGGCCCCTCCTGTTCCGTCAGTGCGCGCGCCGCATTGCGCCGTGCCACACGGCTGCGCCGGAAAGCGTCGAGCGTCGCGTGCTCGATCTCGGCGCCCGGCAGGTGCGCGGCGAGCCACGCGCGATAGACCGTGCCGCGATCGGAGCCGGGCGGCGACAGAACGAAGGCGTCGACCTCCTTGGCACGCGCGCGGTCGCCGTCCCGGTCGGTGCGCAGCATCGGCCGGACGCGGATGGAGAACCCGAACCGGCTGCCGGCCTGCCATGACTGCGGCATGGCCTTCGATGCGAAGGTGGAAAGCCCGATGGCCTCGGCGACGTCGGGCTCCGCCGCGGCCGCAGCGAGATCGAGCAATTCCGATCCGGGCAATGCGCTGTATGCGAGGACGGCCGCGGGAAGACGTGGCGACTCCACCAGCGCGAACGGCTTGGGCGCGGCGGCACCGAACGCGGCGGCGAGCAGAGCGTGGAGCGCATAGCCGAGATCGTCGCCTCGAACCAGAAGCCGGCGCGCCTCAGCCCACCGCACCAGCCGGCCCATGTCCGGCTCGAGCTTGATCATGTCCAGGCTCATGGCGCAACCTCCACCGTGAACGCCGCACGGGGAAGGCTTCGGAACCGCAAAAGGCGCGCACCGCCATGGACGCCGGAGAACCAGTCGCGCTCGTCGGTGACATAGCCTTCCCGGTCTTGGGGGGCGGCCTGCTCCGAGGCCGGAAGCATCAGGCGCAGGCCGTCGCTCTGCGGATCATCGGCGAGAGGCGCCGCGATGAGCGCCGCGGTGAGGGTGTCGGCCTCGGCGAAGCCGAGATTGATCGGGCCCGAAGGCAGGCATGGCTTGCGGCCGAGGAAAAGCGGACGGGTCGGCTCGTCGAGGGCGGCTGCCACGTCATCCAGCGTTGGCGCCTCCTCCGGCGGAAGCAGCGCCAGCGCCACGGTCGCGGCCGCATCGGCATCGTAGTCGCGCCGCCGGATGTGTGGGCCGAGATAGGTTCCCGCCCCGCCCGCACGGCCTTCGGGCCGGCCATGCGTCGTCCACCCCTTGTCGCCGCCGTCGAGTTCCGCGGTCTGGAAGTCGGTGAACCGGTGGCCCTCGCGGTCGAGGCGGGCGGCATATACCAGTCGCCGCTGCAGCCCGTCCAACAAACCGCGGTCACCGCGCGACCAGCCGAGCGCATTGGCGATCAGCCCGGTGAGCATCGACTTGCCGGGAAAGTCGACGACGACACCCCGCGCATCCACCATTTCGCCGCCGAAGGCGAGGAGCGGACCTTCCAGTCGCAGCAGCAGAAAGCGGGCCATGGCCGTCAGGCCGCCGCCGCGCCGGCGCCGCGCGACGGACCGGGCGCGATTCCTCTGGCT
>NZ_JBNFNU010000279.1:0-5714 GCF_057364445.1 Xanthobacter sp. BG11Y11_SDJG | reverse complement strand
CCGTGGTGCCGCCGGTGCTGGCGGCGGACGTGGCGGGCGGCGCCATGCCCGCCCTCCACTCCAACATCCTGCTGGCCCTGCGCCATCGCGACCAGACCGGGCTCGGCTGCTATCTCGATATCGCCATGGGCGACAACCTCTTCACCTTCCTCTACTGGGGACTGGGCGAAGGTTTCACCGGCAACGGATGGCCGCAGGCCGGCAAGTCTCTGGTGACGGGTGGCTCGCCCCGCTACCAGATCTATCGCACGGCGGATGATCGCTACCTCGCGGCCGCGCCCCTTGAGGACAAGTTCTGGGCGACCTTCACCGAGATCATTGGGCTGCCGGAGGCGCTGCGCGATCCGGCGGCGCCGGTGGCCACGGTCAAGGCCGCGGTGGCCGAGCGCATCGCCGCGAGGTCGGCCGAAGACTGGCGTGCCGCCTTCGCCGGCAAGGACGTGTGCTGCTCCATCGTCGCCACCCTGGAAGAGGCGGTGGCGGACGCGCAGGTGACCGCACGCAAGCTGTTCGCCCATTCCCTGAAGGCCAGCGGCCGGGACCTGCCGGCCCTGCCGGTTCCGCTCGCGCCCGTCTTCCGGCCTCATGCGACCCACGCCTGGGCCCCCCAGCTCGGAGAAACCACGGACCCCCTTCTCTCCATCTAAGGGCGACATCATGCGCGGTTACCGGGTCTGGGAGCACGGCGCTCCTTCCTCCATGCGGATCGACAGCCTGCCGGACCTCGTCGCCGGCGCCGACGAGATGGTGGTCGATGTCAGGGCCTTCGGCATCAACTTTCCCGATGTTCTGGTGATCGCGGGCAAGTATCAGATCCTGCCGGAGCGCCCCTTCGTTCCGGGCAAGGACCTCGCCGGGATCGTGCTCGCCACCGGGCCGAAGATCCGGGGCTTCGCGCCCGGCGACCGCATCATGGCCCAGGTCGAGCATGGCGCCTTCGCCGAGCAGGCGGTCGTCGCGCCCGACCAGAGCTTCAAGCTGCGGACGGCCTCTCGTTCGCGGCGGCGGCGGCCATGGGTCTGGTCGTACCAGACCGCCTACTTCGCCCTCGTGGAGCGCGGCCAGTACAAGCGCGGCGAGACGGTGCTGGTGGGTGGCGCGGCCGGCGGCGTCGGCCTCGCCGCGGTCCAGGTCGCCAAGGGTCTCGGCGCGCGGGGTGCTCGCCTGCGTCCGCGGGCCGGAGGCCGCCGGGATCCTGCGGGCGGAGGGCGTCGATGCCGTGATCGACGTCTCGGGACCGGATCTGCGCGAGAGCCTGAGGGCACAGGTGCTCGCCGCCACCGACGGGCACGGCGCCGACGTGGTGATCGACCCGCTGGGCGGCGACTTCCTGGGCGCCGCGCTGCGAGCCATGGCCTGGCGCGGCCGGCTCGTCGTCGTCGGCTTCGCCGCCGGCGATATCCCGTCGGTGAAGGTCAACTACCTCCTGGTCAAGAACATCGCCGTCAGCGGGTTGCAGTGGAGCGACTATCGCGACCGCAAGCCGGAGCAGGTGCGGCAGGTGCAGGACGACCTGTTCCGCCTGTGGCGCGAGGGAGCCGTCCGGCCCCGCATCATGCGCCAGTATCCATTCGAGAAGTTGCCGGAGGCCCTGGATCTCGTCTCGCGCGGCAAGGTGCGCGGCAAGGCGGTGGTCTCGCTCGACGGAGTTGCTCAATGACATCACTCGAACCCTCGGCCGTCGTGGCGGTGGTGGGGGCCGGCGCCATGGGCGCAGGCATCGCCCAGGTGGCGGCGCAGGCCGGCCACCCGGTGCTGCTGTTCGACGCCAAGGACGGCGCGGCGGAGAAGGGGCGCGCCGGCATTCTGTCCGGCCTGACGAAGCTGGTGGAGAAGGGCCGTCTCACGGCGGAGGCGCGCGACGCCATCGCCACGCGCCTCGTCGCCGTCTCCTCGCTCGAAGACCTCGCCCCCGCCCGGCTGGTGGTGGAAGCCATCGTCGAAGACCTCGGCGTGAAGCAGAAGGTCTTCTCGGCGCTCGAGAGCGTCGTGGCGGACGACGCCATTCTCGCCTCCAACACCTCGTCGCTCTCGCTCACCGCCATCGCTGCCGGTCTCAAGCGGCCGGAACGGGTCGCCGGCCTCCATTTCTTCAATCCGGCACCGGTGATGAAGCTGGTGGAAATCGTCTCGGGCCTAGCCTCCGACCGCGCCGTGCTCGACACCCTGTTCGCAACGGCGCGGGCCTGGGGCAAGGAGCCGGTGCACGCCACCTCGACGCCCGGCTTCATCGTCAACCGGGTGGCGCGGCCCTTCTATGCGGAAGGCCTGCGCCTTCTGGAGGAGGGCGCCGCCGATGCCGCGACCATCGACGCGGTCATGCGCGAGGCCGGCGGCTTCCGCATGGGACCGTTCGAGCTCATGGACCTCATCGGCCACGACGTGAACTTCGCGGTCACGCGTTCCGTGTTCGCCGCCTATTTCGGCGATCCGCGCTATCGACCTTCCCTCACACAGCAGGAACTGGTGGCCGCCGGCTGGCTGGGCCGCAAGAGCGGACGCGGCTTCTACTCCTACGCGCAGGATGCAGCCAAACCCGAGCCGCGCACCGCGCCTGCCGGCGTGCCGCCGCGATCAGCGATCATTGAAGGGGACCTCGGTCCCGCGGAACCCCTCGTTGCCCTTCTGGCGGACGCCGGCGTCGCGGTGACGCGTGAGCCGGGCCATGGGGTCATCCGCCTGGAAGGCGCGCGCTCGCCCTGACGGACGGCCGCACCGCCACGGCGCGCGTGGCGGGCGGAGATCCCACCGACCTGGTGCTCTTCGACCTCGCGCTCGACTATGCCAAGGCGTCGCGGCTCGCCATCGCCGCCGCCGACCAGAACGCCGGAAAGCGCGATCGCCGCCGCCGCCGGGCTGTTTCAGGCGCTCGGCAAGGCGGTTTGCGTCACCGACGACGTGCCGGGGCTCGTAGTGCTGCGGACCCTCGCCATGCTGGCCAACGAAGCGGCGGAGGCCGCTCTGCTGGGCGTCGCCTCTCCGGGCGACATCGACCGCGCCATGACCTTCGGCGTGAACTATCCCCGCGGCCCCCTCGCCTGGGCTGACACCGTAGGCGCGCGTCTGATCCTCCAGGTGCTGGAGAATTTGCAGGCCGCCTATGGCGACGACCGCTACCGCACTTCGCAGTTCCTGAAGCGGCGGGTCGCCGCCGGCCGGCCGCTCCTGGGCTGACCAAAGGCGGGGACCTCCGCCGGCGCCGTCAATCCCAGGGCTGTCACCGCCTGCACCGAACTGGCCCTGGGAAGGGTCGCTGAGGGAGAACCCCGGAAGGGTCTGATGCCATGCAAGATGCCTTTATCTGCGATGCCGTCCGCACCCCCGTCGGGCGCTATGGCGGCGCCCTTTCGGCCGTGCGCGCGGACGACCTCGCCGCGGCTCCCATTGCGGCGCTCGTCGCGCGCAACCCATCCACCGACTGGGGCTCCATCGACGACGTGATCCTCGGCTGCGCCAACCAGGCGGGCGAGGACAACCGCAATGTAGCGCGCATGGCCGGGCTCTTGGCCGGGCTGCCCGTGGAGGTGCCCGGCGCGACCATCAATCGTCTGTGCGGCTCCGGCATGGATGCGGTGGGCACCGCCGCGCGCGCGATACGCTCGGGCGACGTTCAGCTGATGATCGCCGGTGGGGTCGAGAGCATGTCACGTGCGCCCTTCGTGATGGGCAAGGCGGACAGCGCCTTCTCCCGCGCCGCCAAGATCGAGGACACCACCATCGGCTGGCGGTTCGTGAACCCGGCCATGAAGGCCCTGCACGGCGTCGATTCCATGCCCGAGACGGCGGAGAACGTGGCGCAGGACTTCCAGATCGCGCGGGCCGACCAGGACGCCTTCGCGCTGCGCAGCCAGCAGCGTGCCGGTCGTGCCCAGGCCTCGGGGCGGCTTGCGCGGGAGATCGTGCCCGTCTCGATTCTGCAGAAGAAGGGCGAGGCAAAGCTGGTGGAGGCGGACGAGCATCCACGCCCCGACACCACCCTGGAGCAGCTGACGAAGCTGAAGGGCGTGGTGCGGCTGGACGGAACGGTGACTGCCGGCAACGCCTCTGGCGTGAATGACGGAGCCTGCGCGCTGATCATCGCGTCCGTAGGCCGCCGCGCGGCGCCACGGCCTCACCCCCGCGCCCGCCATTGTGGGCATGGCCACCGCCGGCGTGCCTCCGCGCATCATGGGCATGGGACCCGCGCCGGCGACCCGGAAGGTGCTGGCGCTCACCGGCCTTTCGCTCGCCGACATGGATGTCATCGAGCTCAACGAGGCCTTCGCCTCGCAGGGTCTGGCCGTGCTGCGCGACTTGGGGCTTCCTGACGATGCCGAGTACGTCAATCCCAACGGCGGAGCCATTGCTCTCGGCCATCCCCTTGGCATGTCCGGCGCCCGGCTCATCACCACCGCCCTCCACCAACTGGAGGAGACTGGCGGTCGCTACGCCCTCTGCACCATGTGCATCGGCGTCGGCCAGGGCATCGCCGCCATCATTCAGCGGGTGTGAGGTTTGGCTGTGCAGGGGGAGGTCGGCAAGCTGACCTTTCCAAGTTCGCCTTTGGATCGTTTCCGTTGAAAAAGTCGGTGTTGCTGGGGGCTCGAAGTCCTGATTCAGTTGTCCTCGCAGAGGGAGGACAGACCGATGATGGGCGAGCGAACGAGGGCGCAGGAGGCGCTGTTCTACGAGTTCGGCCTCGAACGCCACGTTCCTACAGGCCACGTCGTGCGAGCCATCGACAGGTTCGTCGACCTCGCCGGCATTCGGGCGCACCTCAAGCCCTTCTACAGCGAGACCGGCCGGCCCTCGATCGACCCTGAGCTGATGATCCGGATGCTGCTCATCGGCTATTGCTTCGGCATCCGCTCGGAGCGGCGGCTGTGTGAGGAGGTTCACCTCAACCTGGCCTATCGCTGGTTCTGCCGGCTCGGCCTCGACGGCCGCGTGCCGGACCACTCCACCTTCTCCAAGAACCGGCATGGTCGCTTCCGCGACAGCGACCTGCTGCGGCACCTGTTCGAGGCGGTGCTGCAGCGTTGCATCGCTGAGGGGCTGGTCGGCGGAGAAGGCTTCGCCGTCGATGCCAGTCTGATCAAGGCCGAGGCCAGCCGGCAGAAGGGTGTCGATGGCAAAGCCGGACTGTCGCCCGAGGTGGCCGGCCGCGCGGTCGAGGAATATCTCGCCGTCCTCGACGATGCCGCCTTCGGCGCGGCCACCGAGGTCACCCCGAATTCCTTTCGCCCGCGGATCCGGCCGCCCGCTGGACCGGAGCGCACGGCGGCCAGGCTCAACCGCAAAATCTCGCGCACATGGCGCATCACAACCCTCCTCGTCGGCATCCATTCCTCCGGCTGCTGCTCAGCCCGCGAAATGGCTCCAACGATCAGGCTTCACGCCACCCGAAACTGCGCGCGATAATCTCGGAATGCTGCGCGGGCATTGCTCGGAATGCTGCGCGCGATGACTTCGGAATGCCGCGCGCGATCAAATCGGAACGACGCGCGCGATGAGCTCGGAATCCGCATCCAGCACGGCCAATGGGCGACAGCGTCTATGGTTCCGCCGAGATGCTCGCCTGGCTCGTGCACGAGCACGGCATCGAGTGACGTTGTGACGTGCTCCCCATTTTCCTGCCGGTCATAAGTTAGGCCCGGCTGGGTTTTGGTCCTCATGGGACCGGCTGGCGAACATCGACGGCGAGAGGCCGCCGAGGCTCGTATGGGGTCGGACGG
>NZ_JBNFNU010000278.1:0-5770 GCF_057364445.1 Xanthobacter sp. BG11Y11_SDJG | reverse complement strand
CCCCCGGCGCTCAGACCGCGGCGCGCGGATCGTGCCGGGCGAGGCGCGCGAGCAGATAGTCGACCTCGGCACGGGCCGCGGCGGTCAGCGCCGAGCCGGGCTTGCGCTGGGCGTCGGAGGCGATGAAGCCGCGCTTCATCATCACGTACTTGCGCACGGCAAGGCCCACGCTCTGCTGCTGCTCGTAGCGCAGCAGCGGCAGATGGGCGTCGAACAGATCGTGCGCCTCGTCGCGCGCGCCGGCCTGCTGCAGGCGCACCACCTCGCCCAGCATCTCGGGGAAGGCGTAGCCGGTCATCGCCCCGTCGGCGCCGCGCTCCATCTCGAAGTCGAGGAACAGGCCGCCATTGCCGGTGAGGATGGAGATCGGCCGCATGGAGCCGTCCTTCTCAAAGGCACGCAGCGCCGAGATCTTTTCGAGGCCCGGCCAGTCCTCGTGCTTCAGCATCACGCAGGACGGGTTTTCCTGGACGATCTGGCGGATCACCCTGGGCGTCATCTGCACCGTCAGCGTGAGCGGATAGTCCTGGATCACGAACGGAATGTCGCCGCCGATGGCCTCGATGGCCTGGCGGTAGTAGCCGGTGATCTGGTCGTCGGTGCGCAGGTGCGTCGGCGGGGCGATCATCACCCCCGCCGCGCCCTTCTCCATGGCCGCGCGCGCCAGCCAGCGCATGGCCGCGAAGCCGGGCGCGGAGACGCCGACGATCACCGGCAGCGTGCCGAATCCGGCGACGAAGCGGGACGTGACGGCGAGCGATTCCTCCGGCTCCAGCTTCGGCGCCTCGCCCATGATGCCGAGCACGGTGACGCCGGTGGCGCCGGCCGCGAGATAGCGGGCGATGAGGGTGTCGAGGGAGCCTTCGTCGATCCTGCCGTCGGGCGTGAACGGGGTCGGGGCGATGGGGAACAGGCCGGAGGCGCTGGCGTCGAGGAGCATGGTGAAAACCGATCAGATGCTGGCGATGAGCCCGCCATCCACGCGGATGACGGAGCCGGTGACATAGGACGAACGGGCGCCCCCAAGGAAGGCCGCCACATTGGCATAGTCCCGCATCGGTCCGAAGCGGCCGGCGGGGATGGACGGTGCGCGGGAACCCTGGCATCTTGGCGCCCAAGCCACGCGGCATCCCGATACCAGGTCACGTTGACGCAGGGTCAATTCCCTGCGGCAGGCGCGCGCGACCTCCCCTATAAACGACGCATGAGACCGAGCGAGTCCGCATCGTGAAAGGCTTTGCACCAGCGTGGAGGAAGTCCCTCGCGCTCGCCGCAGCCTATCTGCTCGCCGTGCAGATGGTCGTGGCGGGCTTCGCGCTGGGCGTGCAGGCGGCGCCTGCCGCGGACGGTCTGCACGCCATTCTGTGCACGGCTTCCGGGGATAGCGACGAGGGCGCCCCCGCGGGCTCGCTGCCCAGCCGATTCGATTGCTGCAGCCTGGGCTGTGCGATGCTGGGCGGGCTCGGCCACCCGGCGCCGCCCGCGGTTGAGATCGCGCCGCAGGGCTTTGTCCTGGCCGGGAATGCGCCGGTGCCCTCCACCCCCTGCCCGGGCCCTGGCGCGCAATGCAGGCAGCGAACGGCCAGAGGGCCCCCGCGCGGCGCATAGCACCCGCGCTTGGATCAGGCTCGTGCCGTCGCCCCGCAGGAGGTGGGGGGCGTCGCGATGCGTGCTCCGTCGCGCGTCGATGAACCCTGCGCGCACTCATTCAGCGAAACCCCAGCCATGCTTCCTCCTTCGACGCCCCGCGGCGGGCGGGCGCTCTGCCTTGCCGTTCTGGCCGTGACCACGTCTGCCGTACCCGCCTCCGCCCAGGAGGCCCTCGTGCTGCCCGAAATCACCGTCGAGGATGGCGGCCCCGGCGCCCTTCTCGCGGCCGAGCGCCAGAAGCTCCAGACCGCCAACGAGACCGGAAGCCTGGTCGGGCTGACGCCGTTTGAAACGCCCGCATCCATCGACATCGTCACCCAGCAGGAGATGCAGGAGCGCGGGCTCAACACGCTGACCGAAGTCTACAATACCGTCCCGGGCGTGATGTCGGGCAACCTTCCGGGGGAGCCCGGCGTCACCTCGATCCGCGGATTTTCGCGCGGCGCGGTCGGCTATTCGGTGGACGGCATGCAGGTTCCGGACCCGCTGCTGGTCTCGCGAAACTATGACAGCTTCAGCTTCGACCGGGTGGAAATCCTCAAGGGCCCCGCATCGGTGATCTATGGCAACGGCGCGCTGGCGGGCACCATCAACCTGGTCACCAAGCAGCCCGTCCTCAACCAGAATTTCGGTCAGGCCATCGCCAGTTACGGCAGCTTCGACAGCTGGCGCGGCGGTGCGGACTACAACGTGGCCATCGGCCAGAACGCCGCCTTGCGCGCCAGTGCGGTCTACTCGCAATCAAGCGGATATGTGGACGATACGGGGTCGCAGACCGCCGCCGTCACCCTGGCGGCGACGGCCGCGCTCTCGGAGCGCGTGACCACCACCTTCGCCATCGACTACTTCCATGACGACTACGAGACGCCCTACCAGGGCGCGCCGCTGATTGCGCGCTCCGCCGCCCTCTTGCCGTCGAACATCGTCTCCGCCCCCGGCGGCATGGTCATCGACAGGGCGTTGCGGAACGAGAACTACAATGTCTATGACGGCGAAATGAATTCAACCGCGGTGTGGGCCCGCAACCGTACCGACTATCGCCTGAATGACCAGTGGACGCTGCGGAACGACTTCAATTATTACACCGCCAACCGCCTGTGGGCGAATTCCGAGGACTTCACCTACAACGCCCTGACTGGCCTCCTCGATCGCTCGACCACGTTCATCAGCCACGACCAGCAGGTGTGGTCCGAGCGGGCGACGGCGCTTTTCGACGGCGCGATCGGCGGCATGCGCCACCGCTTCGCCGCGGGCCTCGAATATATCGACACCACCTTCTATTCCGAACGCCGCTTCGGAACCACCACGCCGGTGAGCCCCTATTTTCCTGACCGCGGCTTCTTTCCTGCGGATACGCTGGCAATTTTCCCACCCGGCAGGATTATGACAGCCAGGTGGGCACGTTCGCCGCCTTTGCCGAGGATGCGGTGAACCTCACCGACAAATGGCTGGTGGTGGGCGGCATCCGCTACGAGAATATCCAGCTGGACCGTCAGATCGCCAACCTGAACACCGGTGAACTGTTCGACTTCAACAACACGTTCGACAGCGTCTCCTGGCGCATCGGCACGGTCTACAATATCCTGCCGGAGACGGCACTGTTTGCGCAGTATAATCAGGCCACGGTTCCGGTCTCCAGCCTGCTGCTCAGCAACCTTGCCAATTACGATTTCGAGTTGTCCTACGGCAATTCGATGGAGGTCGGCATCAAGTCCGCGTTCTGGGACAACCGGGTGGTCGCGACGGCGTCCATCTACCAGATCGACCAGTACAACATCCTGACGCGCGATCCGGCGAACCCGGCCCTCACGGTGCAGGGCGGCTCCCAGCGCTCGCGCGGCGCCGAGGCGGAACTGGCGGTGGCGCTCACCGACCAGTGGAAGGTGATGGGGAACGTCTCCTACATCAACGCGGCCTATACCAGCCTCTGGAGCACGTCGGGCAACCTCGCGGGCAACCGGCCGCCCAATGTGCCCGAGCTGACCTACATGCTGCTCACCAGCTACCGGTTCGATCGGATCCCGCTCACCGCCAGCGCTTCCGTGCAATATGTGAGCAGCTTCTACACCAACACGACCAACACCATTGAGGTCCAGGGGCGGGCCGTGCTCGATGCCTGGCTGGACTACCGGCTCGGCGAGGGCACGGTGCGCCTGCGCGGCAAGAACCTGACCAATGAGTTCTACGCCAACTGGTCGGGATACAGCCCGACCCAGGTCTATATCGCGCCGCCGCGCAGCTTCGAGCTGTCCTATGCCGTGAAGTTCTAGACCCCCATCCGATCCGGCGGCTGCCGCCGGATCGGCCATCTGTCCCCAACCTCGATGATGGAGACGCGAAGTCCGACCCTCATGCGGCGCAGGCGGTCGGACCACGCGTTCTCGGGAAGTCGGCCGCCGCGGCCTGCCGGGACGGCGCCTTCGGGAGATCCGACCGTGCAGAGCGCATCCTGGACCGCCGCCGCTGTGTATCGCGCCGTCTGGCGCTGGCATTTCTATGCAGGGCTCGTCTGCGCGCCCTTCCTGGTCATCCTGGCCGTCACCGGCGCGATCTATCTCTTCAACGACGAGATCAACGATCTCGCCTATCCTGATCTGCGACACGTGCCACCCTCCGCGAACGCCGTGCCGCTCGAACAGATGGCGGCCTCAGCGCTTGCGGGGTATCCAGGCGGGAAAGTCACGCGCATCGACACGCCGGCGGCCGCGGGGCGCAGCGTCGAGGTCTTCGTCACGCCTCAGCAGGGCGAGCCGCGCCGCGTCTTCGTCGACCCGGGGAGCGGGCGCGTGCTGGGCTCCTACGTCTATAGCCGGACCCTCGTCGGTTTCTCCGACATTGCCCATGGCTCGCTGATGCTGGGCACGTTCGGCGATGCCCTTGTGGAACTCGCCGCCTGCTGGGGCTTCATCCTCACCGTCACCGGCCTCTATCTCTGGTGGCCGCGCGGCGGCCTGCGGATCGCCGCCGCGCTCCTGCCGCGCTGGAACACCAAGGGGCGTGCGTTCTGGAAGGCGTGGCATGCGGCCGTCGGCGTGTGGACGGCGATCCTGATCATGTTCCTCATCCTGACCGGTCTGCCATGGGCCAACATCTGGGGCGATCTGCTGCGCCGCGGGATCGACGCCGCCGGGATCGGCTATCCGGCGAGCCATCGCGGCCATGGGGTCAGCCTCACCTCGGCGACGACGGTCAAGCAGGCGACGGACGGCGCCGGTCCCTGGACCACGGAGAACGCCCCCGCGCCGCAGTCCGAGGCCCATGCGCACGCGCATGGGACCGCGGTGCCCCTGCCCGGCGCCGCCTATCCCATCGACCTCGACCGGGTGGCACAGGTGGTGGCCGCGCAGGGCATGGCCGCGCCCTACCGCCTCAGCCTGCCGCGCGAGGCCGGCGGCGCCTACATCGTCTTCACCTATCCCGACCGTCCGGAAGGCCAGCGCACGCTCTATGTGGACCCGTATTCGGGACGGGTTCTCGGCGATGTGCGCTTCGCGGACTACGGGATCGCCGCGAAGGCCGTGGAGCTGGGGGTGCAGCTTCACATGGGGAATTATTTCGGCCGCCTCAATCAGATCGTCATGCTCGTGCCCTGTCTCGGCATCGTCTTCCTGGCGCTCACCGGGCCCTATCTGTGGTGGCGCCGGCGGCCGAAAGGCGGGCTTGCGGCGCCGAAGATGATCGCCGCGCCCTCGGTGCGGACCCTGGCGCTGATCGTCCTCGCCATAGGCCTGGCCTTCCCGCTGGCCGGGGCGTCGCTCGTGGCCTGCCTGCTGATCGACCGGCTTGTGGCTAGGGGCTGAGCGGTCCACGCTTGGCTGGCCTCCTCGCCCGTATGACGCTAGAGCACGCGCCGATCGGCTTGCATCGCAAGCTGATCGGAAACGCGTCCTCTCATTTAAGGTTAGAGGGCGATTCACCGATCAGATTGATTTAATCTGATCGGATCGCGCTCTGGCAATCGCCATCGTCGTTTTTTCGGGACCGGAAGCCGTCGCGTATGTGGGACCGCCATCCCGTCGACCTGTCGTTGCTGCATATGCTGCCGGATGTCGCCGGACATCAGGGCGTCGCGCTGGCGCCCTGCTCGGCCGGGCGGCATCGGGCCGCGACCTGGCGCCGG
>NZ_JBNFNU010000277.1:0-5835 GCF_057364445.1 Xanthobacter sp. BG11Y11_SDJG | reverse complement strand
CGCAGTCCGTCGAGCCGGTCAGCGGCGGCGGCGCGGCGAACGGCAGGCCGGAGGCGAAGGCGAGGCCGAGCGCGAGCCCGGCTCTGGATGAGGCACGCATGGCGAAGCTCCCGGTTGCGCAGGCCGGCGTCGGGCCGCCTTCCCTACGGGAACGCCGGCGCGCCGGATCAGTGCCCGGCGGCGCCCGACTCAGCGCGGCGCGCGCTTGGCGAGGATGCGCTGCAGGGTGCGGCGGTGCATGGAAAGCCGGCGCGCGGTCTCCGACACGTTGCGCCCGCACAGTTCGTAGACCCGCTGGATGTGCTCCCACCGCACCCGGTCTGCGGACATGGGGTTTTCCGGCGGGATCGGCTTGTGGTCGCCGGTGGCGAACAGAGCGGCCACCACGTCGTCCGCATCGGCCGGCTTGGCGAGATAGTCCACCGCGCCGAGCTTCACCGCGGTGACGGCGGTGGCGATGTTGCCGTAGCCGGTGAGCACGATGGCGCGGGCGCCGGGCCGGTGCTTCTTGAGCGCCGAGATCACGTCGAGGCCGGTGCCGTCGCCGAGCCGCATGTCCACCACCGCATAAGCGGGAGCGCCGGCCTCGACCCGGGCGAGGCCCTCGGCCACGGTCTCGGCGGTGGCGACGGCAAAGCCGCGCGCCTCCATGGCCCGCGCCAGGCGCTGGAGGAACGGACGGTCGTCATCGACGATCAGGACCGACCGCTCTTCTCCCACCTCGGGGGGCGTCACATCGTTCATCGCTCAAATCCTCGAATCTGCGAGCCGCTCGCCGATGGCTCTCCGCATACCGTCAATTTTCCCGGACTTTTACGCTTCTTTGGACGTAGAATAGCTCAGGCCGCGTCGATCTGTCGCGCCTCTTTCCACTTCTATGGCCAGCGCCGCGCGCGGCCAGGACACGGTGATGAGCGCGCCGGTCTGCGGCGGCGCCCGGTTGGCGAAGGTCAGCGCCGCCCCGGTGCGCTCCAGGAGCGTCTTGGCGATGAAGAAGCCGAGGCCGAGGCCGCTCTCCCCGTCCGGGTCCTGCCGGTCGCGCGCCCGGGAGGTGACGTAGGGCTGGCCGATGCGAGCAATCACCTCCGGCGCGAAGCCGGGACCGTCGTCGCGCAGGACGATCTCCAGCCCCGTGGCGCTCCACTGGGCATGGATCTCGACCCGCTCGGCGGCGAAGTCCACCGCGTTCTCCACCAGGTTGCCGAGGCCGTAGATGAGGCCGGGATTGCGCGCGATCACCGGCGCGTCCGGGTCGTCCGGCACGTCGATGGCGATGGTGATGCCGAAATTGCGGTGCGGCTCCACCACCTCCTCCAGCAGCAGGCGCAGCGGCATGCGGTCGAACGGGGCGTCGCCCGCCTGCAGCGAGGTGAGCGTCTGGAGGATGTCGCGGCAGCGCTTCGCCTGCTCGCGCAGCAGCGCCACGTCCTCGGCATGGGGATCGTCCGGCGTCATAGAGCGCTCCATCTCCTTCACCACGAGGGCGATGGTGGAGAGCGGCGTGCCCAGTTCGTGGGCCGCGGCGGCGGCGAGGCCGTCGATGGCGGACAAATGCTGCTCGCGGGCGAGCACCAGCTCGGTGGCGGCGAGCGCGTCGCCGAGTTCGCGCGCCTCCTCCGCCACGCGCCAGGAATGCAGGCCGATGAAGCCCACCGCCACGGTCAGCGAGACCCAGACGCCGGCGAGATAGAGATCGGGCAGCACCGGTGCGTCCGGACCGCCCCAGGGCAGCGGCCAGGCATAGAGGCCGACCGCCCCGGCGCAGGCCACCGCCAGCGCCCCGAGCATCACCGTGGTGCCCCAGGACAGGCCGGTGGCCGAGATCATGACCGGGGCCAGATAGAGCAGCACGAACGGATTCTTAAGCCCGCCCGTGAGATAGAGCAGAGCGGTGAGCTGAAGGACGTCATAGGCGAGCAGCGGCCCCGCCGCTCCGTCGCCGAGCCGCCGGGCGAGCGGATACTTGATCCGTAGGAAGACGTTCAGGAGCACCGACAGGGACACCGCCGCGAGGCAAGGCGCGATGGGCAGATCGAAGCCCAGGACCAGGTTGACCACCACGAGCGCGGCCGTCTGGCCCGCCACGGCGAGCCAGCGCAGCCGAATCAGGGTGTCGAGCCGCAGTCCCACGGAGCGGCCGTGCTGCGACGCAGCAAGCGCGGGCATCATTCGCTTTTACCTCCCACCCCATATCGGGGTGCCTTGGAGTGTGACATCGGGGCCATATCGCCACATTGATATGGACCCCTATCCTTTCGTCGGCGTTGACCCAGCCCAGGACAAGGGGGAGGGTCCCCGATCCCATTTGGCGAGGTTGGTCCATGGCCATCGGTGAATTCACCGGCGTGACGAAGCTGCCGACCAATCGATTGGCCTGTCGACGCCGCTCTACTGGCTCTACGAGATGGGCCACGCTGCGCTCAATCCCTCGCGCGCCATGGCGGACGCGAGCCGGATGTTCCTGAAGAACCCCATCAATCCGGTGTCGCACACCACCATCGGCAAGTCGATGGCGGCGGCCTGCGAGCTGTTCGAGCGCACCACCCGGCGCTACGGCAAGCCGGACTGGGGCATCACCCACACCACCGTGGGCGCCATGAAGGTGCCGGTCCACATCAACACGGTGTGGTCGCGGCCGTTCTGCAATCTCCTGCATTTCGAGCGCGCCTTCGACCATCCCCCGCGCCGGCCGCAGCCGCGCCTGCTGGTGGTGGCGCCGGTCTCGGGCCACTACGCCACCCTGCTGCGCGGCACGGTCGAGGCCATGCTGCCCACCCACGACGTGTTCGTGACCGACTGGGTGGACGCCAAGATGGTGCCGCTGGCGGAGGGCCGCTTCGGCCTGTCGGACTATGTGGACTACCTGATCTCCATCTTCCACCGCATGGGCGGCGACTGCCACGTGATGGCGGTGTGCCAGCCGGCGGTGCCGGTGCTGATGGCGGTCGCCCGCATGGAGCAGGAGGAGGACCCCTACGTCCCCAAGTCCATGATCCTCATGGGCGGGCCCATCGACACCCGCGAGGCGCCCACCGCCGTCAACGCGATGGCCCAGGACCGCGGCATCGACTGGTTCCGGCGCAACGTCATCACCCAGGTGCCTTGGCCTCACGCCGGCGCGCTCAGGGAGGTCTATCCCGGCTTCCTGCAGCTCAACGGCTTCATGAGCATGAACCTTGACCGCCATCTGCAGGCCCATTGGGACCTGTTCCGCCATTTGGTGAAGGGCGATGGCGATTCGGCGGAGAAGCACCGCGAATTCTACGACGAGTATCTCGCCGTCATGGACCTCACCGCCGACTTCTATCTCGACACGGTGGAGAACGTGTTCATCACCCACGCTCTGCCCAAGGGCGAGATCATGCACCATTCCCAGCGCGTCGATCCCTCGGCGGTGCATCGGGTGGCGCTGATGACCGTGGAAGGCGAGAAGGACGACATTTCCGGCATCGGCCAGACCAAGGCCGCCCATGCCCTGTGCCCGCGCATTCCCGAGGACAAGCGCGCCCATTGGGAGCAGCCGGGGGTGGGCCATTACGGCGTGTTCAACGGCTCGCGCTTCCGCTCCGAGATCGCCCCACGCATCTCCGACTTCATCCTCTCCCAGGAGGTGCCGGCCGGAGCCGTGCGCACGCCGGCCCCGCGCCGTCCGGCGCCGGAGCCGCAGGGCGACCTTCCGGCGGAGACCGACGTGTTCGGCTTTCCGCCCAACGTTCACGCCGCTCCACTCCCGCGCGCCTCCAGCTGAGGCGCGCGGCGGCGCGGCGGCGCCAAGGACGACGCCAATAAAGACAACGGTCCCGGCACCTCGCCGGGGCGCTCTCCAAGCCGGGACGGGCCATTTGACAGGCATCATCCGTAGATTGCTGCCCGCCTGATCCGTCCGGCCCGCCCGCAGCCCTGCTTCCTCAACAGTTTGGAAAGCGTTTCGCAGCTTTTTCAGGCCGCATGCTGTCTTGCGTGTGGGCGACGCTTACGGGAGGGGTAGCCGGGAACGTGGTTTTTGGCGAAGATGCGGCTGCGAACATCTCCAGAACGATCGCCATGCTGTTCCGCCGCCAGGATCGGAAGACCCCGCCACGGGGCGCAATCGAATCCATCGAGCTGCTGCTCGATGGAGAGCCTCTGGCCGTGACGGTCCGCCGGCACCCGAAGGCCCAGCGGCTGACCCTGCGCGTGCGCGCCGTGGCGCGTGACGTGACGCTGACCGCCCCGCCCCACGTCCCGCTTTCCGCGGCGCGGAATTTCGTCGAGCGCCATCGCGAATGGGTGCGCGTGCGGCTGGTGCGGCTGCCGGAGATGGTGCCGTTCGAGGCCGGGGCGGTCATTCCGGTGCGGGGCGAAGCGCACCTCATCGTCCACCGGCCCGAGGCGCGTGGCACCGTGTGGGCCGCGCCCGCCAGCGGCGGACTGCCGATGCTCTGCGTCTGCGGCGAGGCGCCGCACATTTCCCGCCGGGTGCGCGACCATCTCAAGCGGGAGGCCCGCGCGGAGCTGATGAAGGCGGTGCGCCGCCATGCGGCGGCGCTCAAGGTGGAGGTGGGCCGCATCACCCTGCGCGACACGGCAAGCCGCTGGGGGTCCTGCTCGGCGAAGGGGGACCTCTCCTTCTCCTGGCGGCTCATCATGGCGCCGCCCTTCGTGCTCGACTATCTCGCCGCGCACGAGGTGGCCCACCGGCTGGAAATGAACCACGGGCCGCGCTACTGGCGGCTGGTGGAGACCATCTTCCCGCGCCGCGCCGAGGCGGAGGCGTGGCTGCGCCACAACGGGGCGGGGCTGCACCGCTACGGCTGACCCCGCGCCCCGCCTTCGGCCGGCGTCAGTTGCGGTGGCCGACCTGACGCTCCAGCGAGATGGCGCCCGGCCCGCTGGCGAAATAGAACAGCAGCCCGCCGATGACGGCGAGGTTCTTGAAGAACTGGATCTGCTGCGCCGGCTGGACCGCCTCGGGCATCAGCCAGAAGGCGTGCGCCGTCAGGGTCGCCACGACCGTGAAGCCGATCAGCAGGATCGCGGTGAGCCGCGAGGCGATGCCGAGGATCAGCGCCACCGGCGCGGCGATCTCGATGATCACGGCGAGGATCGCGAGCGTGCTCGGATAGGGCAGGCCCTTGCTCGTGAGCATGCCGGTGATGCCGGAGATGTTGGTGGCCTTCTGGATGCCGGAGGGCAGAAACAGGGCGGCCATGAACAGCCGGCCGAAGAGAAGGGCGACGTCGTCCAACAGGTGCATGGGGGAACTCCTGCGCAGGCCATCCTTATGGCGCGAAACAGCAAACTTGACCATGGGAAAAGCCGCGCGGGGGATGGACGGCGTCGCTTACTTCCCCTCCCGCACCGCGAACAGCAGGCGTGCCAGCACCGGCAGCGCCACCGAGAGGCCGGCGAAGCGGAACAAATGGTGCGCGCTCATGAAAGCGGGGTCGTAGCCGAGCGCGAAGCCGAGCGCCGTCATCGCCTCCAGCGCCCCCGGCGCGAAGGCGGTGAGCAGCTTGCCCGGATCGTCGTGGGTGGCGAGCGCGGCGATCAGCGCGAACACCGCCGAGATGGACGCGGCCACCACGAAGGCGACCACCGAGACCAGCGTCATCTCGCGCACCGTGTGGAGGCTCGTGCCGCGGAACCGGACGCCGACATTGCACCCCAGCACCACGAAGGCGGGAACCAGCAGCGTCGGCGGCAGCGTGGCGGTGGACAGGCCGGTGAGGTGCAGCAGGCCGCTGGCCAGCAAGGCGCCGACGATGACGCCCCCCGGCATGCGCACCGCGCCCGGCGAGAAGGCCGGCCGCGGCGCCCGCCAGAAGCAGCAGCAGCGACCGTCCACGCAGGTCG
>NZ_JBNFNU010000276.1:0-5860 GCF_057364445.1 Xanthobacter sp. BG11Y11_SDJG | reverse complement strand
CCACCGACCAGGCCGGGGCGCGCATCGGCCTGGCGCCGTGGCAGGCCGGCGGGCCGGTGCGGTTCGATCTGGCCGGCTTCCAGAACCTGCCGACGGAAATCGGCCTGCGCCTGCTGGCGCGCGCCATCGGCCATTGCGGGCCGGGAGGGACCCGCCGAGCTCGCCAAGCTGGAGGCGATGACGGAGCAGGTCTACACGCGGTTGAAAGGTGAGCCGTCACCCTTTCGTCGCACCCTCGCCGGTGCCCTGGTGGCGATCCGGCACGGGGAATTGTGCGTATCGTCCGCGCCGGACCGCAGGAAGGGGCCGGCCTCGCGGTGATTTTGGGCGGCGCGGGGTGCCGTCTCCTTGGCAAGACAAGGGGCGCAACCTAGATTAGGGGCCGGACGTAGCGGGAATGGCGCTCCATCCCTGCCTCGACGGAGCAGGTTCCGGACGGGAAGGACAGCGGGTGCCATGCCTTCGGGCGTCCCCAAGAGGGTTCAATGAACGCCAATTTACGTAATTTCGCCCTTTGGGTGATCATCGTCCTGCTGCTGCTCGCGCTGTTCTCGCTGTTCCAGAGCCCTGGGCAGCGGACGAACGCCAACGAGATTTCCTTCTCCCAGCTGCTCGCAGACGTGGACGCGGGCAAGGTGCGCGAGGTGGTGATCGAAGGGCCGAACATCACCGGCACCTATTCCGACCGCCCCGGCTCGTTCCAGACCTATGCGCCGAACGATCCCTCGCTGATCCAGCGGCTCTACGGCAAGGGCGTGCAGATCACCGCGCGCCCGCCGTCGGACAACGTGCCGTGGTTCGTGAGCCTGCTGGTCTCCTGGCTGCCCTTCCTGGCGCTGATCGGCGTGTGGATCTTCCTCTCGCGCCAGATGCAGGGCGCCGGCGGCAAGGCCATGGGCTTCGGCAAGAGCCGGGCCAAGCTGCTGACCGAGGCGCACGGGCGCGTGACCTTCGACGACGTGGCCGGCATCGACGAGGCCAAGAGCGACCTCACCGAGATCGTCGAATTCCTGCGCGACCCGCAGAAGTTCCAGCGCCTCGGCGGCCGCATCCCGCGTGGCGTGCTGCTGGTGGGCCCGCCCGGCACCGGCAAGACGCTGCTCGCCCGCGCCATCGCCGGCGAGGCCAACGTGCCGTTCTTCACCATCTCCGGCTCGGACTTCGTGGAGATGTTCGTGGGCGTCGGCGCGAGCCGGGTGCGCGACATGTTCGAGCAGGCGAAGAAGAACGCGCCGTGCATCATCTTCATCGACGAGATCGACGCGGTGGGCCGCCACCGCGGTGCCGGCCTCGGCGGCGGCAATGACGAGCGCGAGCAGACCCTCAACCAGTTGCTCGTGGAGATGGACGGCTTCGAGGCGAACGAGGGCATCATCCTCATCGCCGCTACCAACCGTCCGGACGTGCTCGACCCGGCGCTGCTGCGCCCCGGCCGCTTCGACCGCCAGGTGGTGGTGCCGAACCCGGACGTGGTGGGCCGCGAGCAGATCCTGAAGGTGCATGCCCGCAAGATCCCGGTCGCGCCCGACGTGAACCTGAAGACCATCGCCCGCGGCACCCCCGGCTTCTCGGGCGCCGACCTCGCCAACCTCTGCAACGAGGCGGCGCTGATGGCGGCCCGGCGCAACAAGCGCATGGTCACCATGCAGGAGTTCGAGGACGCCAAGGACAAGGTGATGATGGGCGCCGAGCGCCGCTCCCTCGTGATGACCGAGGAAGAGAAGATGCTCACCGCCTATCACGAGGGCGGCCACGCCATCGTCGCGCTCAACGTCCCGGCCACCGACCCGGTGCACAAGGCCACCATCATCCCGCGCGCGCGCTTTGGGCATGGTCATGCAGCTCCCGGAGCGCGACAAGCTCTCCATGAGCTATGAGCAGATGACCTCGCGCCTCGCCATCATGATGGGCGGGCGCGTGGCGGAGGAGCTGGTGTTCGGCCACGACAAGGTGACCTCCGGCGCCGCCTCCGACATCGAACAGGCCACCCGCCTCGCCAAGATGATGGTGACCCGCTGGGGCTTCTCCGACCTGCTCGGCCAGGTGGCCTATGGCGAGAACCAGGACGAGGTGTTCCTGGGCATGTCCATGCAGCGCCACCAGAACATCTCGGAGGCCACGGCCCAGACCATCGACAAGGAGGTCCGGCGGCTGGTGGACGAGGGCTACCAGGAGGCCAAGCGCATCCTCACCGAGCGGTCCCAGGACCTCGAGACCCTGGCCAAGGGCCTGCTGGAGTACGAGACCCTCTCGGGCGACGAGATCGTCGACCTCATGAACGGCAAGACGCCGAACCGCGAGAGCGTGATCGACCCGCCGAACCCGCGTGGTTCGGCGATCCCCACCGCGGGCAAGAACCGCCCCCGCCCCGGCGGCGCTGGCGGCTCCATCGAGCCCCAGCCCCAGGCCTGAGGCCCGCGCCTCCGGGCGACAGGGGCCGCAGAACCGGAAAAACGCCCGCCGCCCGGCGGGCGTTTTTCGTGGTCCGGCCAAACCAAGCTAGCGCCTGAGGGGGCGCGATGCCGCGGCGCGGCGGCGTTTCACAATGGCGGCGCGCAAGGGGGCGCGGACGGGATGGAGCGCGCGCCGTCGGCCCAGCCGGAAGCGGTTTCGAGCGGCGCCGGCGTGTCCCTCAGGGCTGCTCGGCGAAGCGCAGCGTGCCGGCGGGTGCGAGCGTGCGCGCGTCGAACGTGCGAATCTCCACCGAACCGCCTATATCCAGCGTCACGACCACCACGCGCGCGACGGCGGTGGAGACGATCTTCGCCCCCTTGGGCAGCAGCACCGTCTGGGCGCCCTCGGCGAGCGGCTTGGCGCGCATCATGCGGTAGGCGATCACGCCCATGACGCTCGCAACCCCCAGCACCATGATCAGCATGGAGATGGTGGAGAAGCGCCGGAACTTGGCGATGACGCGCTCCTGCTCGGGGGTCAGCGCCTCGTCCGGCGTGTCGATCGGGGGCGGTCGGTGGAACATGAGCGGGCCTGGGGTCTGATGGTGCCGATACAAGTCATGGACGACGATCTGGACGACGAGCTTTCCGAGGGGCTTGATCCCGCCGCCGCGGCCGAGCGCCCCGTCGTCGCCGCGCCCGAGGATGCGGGCGAGCGGCTCGACCGCGTGCTGGCGCGGCACCTCGCCGATCTGAGCCGCACCCGCATCAAGCGCCTCATCACCGAAGGGCATGTGGCGCTCGCGGGGCGAGTGGTAGGGGACGCGGCCCAGAGGGTCAATGCCGGCGACGTCTTCGCCGTCACCGTGCCGGCGCCCGAACCGGCCGCGCCGGTGCCGCAGGACCTGCCGCTCGCCATCGCCTTCGAGGACGCCCACCTGATCGTCATCGACAAGCCGGCGGGCCTCGTGGTGCATCCCGCCCCCGGCCATGCGGGCGGCACGCTGGTGAACGCGCTGCTGCACCATTGCGGCGACAGCCTGTCCGGCATCGGCGGCGTGAAGCGGCCCGGCATCGTCCACCGCATCGACAAGGACACGTCCGGCCTGCTGGTGGTGGCGAAGTCGGATGCCGCGCACAAGGGCCTCGCCGCCCAGTTCGCCGACCATGGCCGCACCGGGCCGCTGGAGCGGGCCTATCTCGCCTTCGTCTGGGGCGTGCCGGAGGCGCGCGGCAGCGTCGACGCGCCCATCGACCGCCACCCCGCGCACCGGCAGAAGATGGCGGTGCGCCAGGGTGGGCGCCAGGCCATCACCCATTGGGACTTGGTGGAGAGCTACCGGGGCACCGACGGCGCTCCCCTCGCCAGCCTGGTGCGCTGCCGCCTGGAGACCGGGCGCACCCACCAGATCCGCGTGCACATGGCCCATCTCGGCCATCCGCTGCTGGGCGACGAGGTCTACGGCCAGGGCTTCCGCACCAAGGCGGCGCGGCTGCCTGAAGCGGCGCGCGAAACGCTCTCGCGGCTCGGCCGGCAGGCGCTGCACGCCGAACGGCTCGGCTTCGCCCATCCGGTGACCGGCAAGACGCTCGCCTTCGACAGCGCCCTTCCGGACGATCTCGCAGGGCTGCGCGCCGCACTCTCGGCGACGTGAGCGCGGAAACCTATTCGCGCCCCGAACGTATCTATATGATTGAACGACGCGGCGGGCCCATGCAGCCGCGAAAGCGGCCGCCCGGACGGGGACCGCAGCGCAAGGAGGCCGCTCATGGCCCAGGTCAAGAACGTTCCCATCCCCTCCGCGGAGGGCGGGCTCACGCGGTATCTCGAGGAGATCCGCCGGTTCCCCATGCTGGAGCCGCAAGAGGAATATATGCTCGCGAAAAGCTGGCGCGAGCACGGCGACCGCGAAGCCGCTCACAAGCTGGTGACCAGCCATCTGCGCCTCGTCGCGAAGATCGCCATGGGCTATCGCGGCTACGGCCTGCCGATCTCTGAGGTGATCTCCGAGGGCAATGTGGGCCTCATGCAGGCGGTGAAGCGCTTCGAGCCGGACAAGGGCTTCCGCCTCGCCACCTATGCCATGTGGTGGATCCGCGCCTCGATCCAGGAATACATCCTGCGCTCGTGGAGCCTCGTGAAGATGGGCACCACGGCGGCGCAGAAGAAGCTGTTCTTCAACCTGCGCAAGGCCAAGAGCCAGATCTCCGCCCTGGAGGAGGGCGACCTGCGCCCCGACCAGGTGAAGCAGATCGCCACCAAGCTCGGCGTCACCGAGCAGGACGTGGTGGACATGAACCGCCGCCTGTCCGGCGACGCCTCGCTCAACGCCCCCATCCGGGAGGATTCGGAGGGCGGCGAGTGGCAGGACTGGCTGGTGGACGAGCGCCTCGACCAGGAGGAGCAGCTCGCCGAGAGCGAGGAGCTGGACAACCGCCGCTCCGCTCTGGCCGGCGCGCTCTCCGTGCTCAACGACCGCGAGCGGCGCATCTTCGAGGCGCGGCGGCTCAGCGAGGACCCCATGACGCTGGAGGACCTCGCCAGCGAGTTCGGCGTCTCGCGCGAGCGCGTGCGCCAGATCGAGGTGCGCGCCTTCGAGAAGGTGCAGAAGGCGGTGATGGACCGGGTGCGCCAGACCGAGTCGCCGAGCGCGGAGGCGGTCGGCGCCTGATCGCCTACCGATCCGCCGGGCAGCGCAATTCCCGTTGCATCGCACGAGGCCCTCACTTTAAGTGAGCCATCCGACGTGCCGCGCGGAGGGGGGATGGCCGCTCGCGACCTGCTTTCCGTCGTCGACAGCGTCTATGCCGCCGCACTCGAGCCCGAGCGCTGGCAGCAGGCGCTCGGCGACCTCTCGCTGGCGCTCGGCGCGCTCGGCACCACCATGATCCCCCTCGGGGCCGACGGGCCGAGGGCCGCTCTGGCATCGGACAGCCTCGCCGAGGCCAATGCCGACTACCAGCAGGGCTGGTGGCGCCACGACACCGCCAGCCTGCGCGTGGTGCAGCGCGGCCTCAGGCCCGGCATCGTCGGCACCGACCGCGTGGTGATGACCGAGGAGGAGATCGCCCGCGATCCCTTCTACCAGGACTTCCTGCGTCGCCACGGAATCCGCCAGACCATGGCGGCGATCGCCCCTCTGGGCGAGGGGCGGCTGTTGTCCATCGGTGTGCAGCGCAGCCTGACGCGCGATCTGTTCCAGGACGAGGACGTGGCCGCTCTGGCGCGCATCGCCCCCCATCTCGGGCGCGCCATCGCCGTCACCTCCGCTCTGGTGGAGGCGCGTCGGATGTCCGACGACCTCGCCGCGGCGGTGGCGCATCTCGCCTGGGGCGTCGTGATGCTGAACGCCGCCGGCGACGTGCGCCATGTCAACGCCGTCGCGGAGACCTTCCTGGGCGACGGCCTGCGGGTGACCGGCCGGCGCATCGCGGCGGCGGGCCGAGACGACGACGCGCGGCTCCAG
>NZ_JBNFNU010000275.1:0-5879 GCF_057364445.1 Xanthobacter sp. BG11Y11_SDJG | reverse complement strand
GCGCCGGAGCCCGCCGCCGGCCCGGCTCGGTCAGCCGCGCGCTTGCGGCCGCGCGGCGCGCCGTCGAGCTCGACCCGACGAACACGCGGGGCCTTCAGGCCAAGATGTTCGCGCTCTACTTCTCAAAGGAGGTGGAGGCCGCCTTGCGGGTCGGCGAGCAGGCCCTGGCGATGAATCCGAACGACAGCGAGCTGATGGGCGAGTATGGGTTCCGGCTGGCGCTCGCGGGAAGCTGGCCGGCCGGCTGTTCCTTCATCCGGCGCGCGCGCGAACTCAATCCGGGCCCGCTGGGCTATTACGAGGCGGCCCTCGCGCTGTGCGCCTATTTCGACGGCGACCTTTCGGAGGCCGCCATGTGGATCCGAAACACGGGCGTGCCGGACAATCCCATGTACCACCTCATCGGGGCGGTCGTCTTCGGCGAGGCCGGCGACGCCGCGGTCGCAGCGGCCGAACTGGACTGGGTGCGCACCCATGCCCCGGGCATCGCGGCGAACCCGCGCGCCGTGATCGCAAGCCGCGTCCTGAAGCCGGCCGATGTGGAGCGCCTGATCGGCTCGCTCCGCAAGGCGGGACTTGCCATCCCCGAGCCGTAACCTTCCAGGCTAAGGTTCCGATGGGGCCGAGGCCGGCCACCGGGTACGCCCGGCGCAAGGCCTATCGCTGGCCCCAGGCCCATCCGGCGATGCGCCAGCTGCCGGATCGCCGACACGACCTCTCTGCACCCGTCGACGCAGAGAGGCAATAAATACCGCCTTCGGCATCGCGGATCGAGACGTCGCCGACCGCCCCTGCGACATCTCTTTGTTTAAAGACGACGCTCCGATCCGGGACGCCGCAACGTGACCGTGGCCATACAGGATCGAAGCCCGGGTTCGGCCCGTCCGGCGCGGTGCGCGATTGGGCGCTCGACGACCTGCCTTGTGCCTGTAAAGATCAGCAGGTCGGTCGCGGAAGCATTCGCCTGTGCCGGAGATGCTGATGTCACCGGCGTTCAGCTGGCCTGGACAACTGGGATGAGCCTCATGGCGTACATCATTGCCATAGCCGTCATCGGCATCCTGCTTCTGCAATGGTCCGGCGCCATTCCCGTGGATAGCGTCGGCGGCGCGCTCGTCATCGCCGCGGCTGTTCTTGCCGGTGCGCTGGCCGTCGCGCTCTACGAGGCCTGGAGCCGGAAGCGGGGCGTGCTCGGCTGGATCGTCAACATCCTGGTCGCGTGCGCGGGCATGCTGCTGGCCGCGCCCCTCGGCGGGGCGGTGATGGCGATGCTCCTTGCCCCGCTCATGGACGGCGCATCCTCGCTGGCCGCCGCGGGCGGCGCACCGATGGCGCTCGCGCTCGCCGGCCAGATGGCCATCGCACTGCTCGGCTCGTGGGGCGCGCTGGCGCTGGTGAACCGGTTGCGGTGACGATCCGGCGCCGGCCTTCCGGTGCGCCGCGGTGCGAGCGGCGGAACTGAGAAACGATAAATATATTCTAGAAGTCAGACGGTTCTGGCGGAGAGGGGGGATTCGAACCCCCGATACGGTTGCCCGTATGCCGCATTTCGAGTGCGGTGCATTCAACCACTCTGCCACCTCTCCGCAGAGGCGCGGGCACGGGCCCGGGCGCGTGGTTCGCCGCTTCTAGCGGAGAGCGCCTTCGGCGACAAGAGCGCATCGGGGGCCGCGGGCAGGGCAATCTCCCTAAGCAACGCGCGCTCCCCATCGCCCGCCGCGGCTTCGGGTCTGCGCCGCACCGATCCCGGCCGTGCCCGTCGCGGTGGCGACGCCACGCGGCGGTCTCAGGACCGCCGCAAGACCAGACGCAGGCCTGCCGGGCGCGGCTCCGATCCGACCCCCCAATCCCTGGTCCCGGCACAGAAGGGACGCCGCCGGTCCGGCGTGGGCCGGATCAAGAGCATTCGCGCCCGGACCGGGTCACACTGCCCTGAGGTGCCGCAGCGGGCGGCCCGGGGCCAAAGCCTGGGCGGCGGCGAGGATGGCGGCGGTGTCGACGCCATAGTGGCGGTAGAGGTCCGGCAGGCTGCCGGACTGGCCGAAATGCTCCACCCCGAGCGCCCGCATGCGGTGGCCGCACACGGCGCCGAGCCAGCCGAGGCTCGCCGGGTGCCCGTCCACCACGCTGACGATGCCGCAATGGCGCGGCAGCGGCTCCAGCAGCCGCTCGATATGGCTGCGGGCGGAGGAAAGCCCGCGCTCGCGGGCGCGGCCGGCGGCGGTCCAGCCGGCGTTCAGCCGGTCGGAGGAGGTGACCATCAAGAGCCCCACGTCACGCCGGTCCTCGGCCAAAAGGGCCACGGCGGCGATGGCCTCCGGCGCCAGCGCGCCCTGCACCGCGATCACCACCTCGGCATTGGGGCCGGGCGGGCGCAGCCAGTAGGCGCCATCCACCATGTGGCGGCGCTGCTCCTCGGTGAAGGCGCGCTGCGGCTGCTCCAGCGGCCGAGTGGAGAGGCGGAAATAGACCGAGCCGCCGGTCTCGTCGCGCAGCCAGTTGCGCTCGTCCTCTTCGCCGTCGCCGTCGCGCTGCACATAGTCGAAGGCGAACTGCATCAGCACCGCCAGCTCGTCCACGAAGCACGGCTCGAACGCGGCGAGCCCGTCCTGCGCCATGCCGATGAGCGGGGTCGAGATGGACTGGTGCGCGCCGCCCTCCGGCGCCAGCGTGATGCCCGACGGCGTCGCCACGACGATGAAGCGGGCGTCCTGGTAGCAGGCATAGTTCAGCGCATCGAGCCCGCGGCAGATGAAGGGGTCGTAGAGCGTGCCCACCGGCACCAGGCGGGCGCCGAACAGCGAGTGGGAGAGCCCCAGCGCCGAGAGCAGCAGGAACAGGTTCATCTCGGCGATGCCGAGCTCCATGTGCTGGCCCTTGGGCGAGAACTGCCAGGAGAAGGTGGAGGGGATCTTCTCGCGCTTGAACACGTCGGACAGCTCGCGCCGGGCGAACAGGCCGCGCCGGTTCACCCACGGGCCGAGATTGGTGGAGACCGTCACGTCCGGCGAGGTGGTGACGATGCGGTCGGCCAGCGCGCCGTCGCCCTTCGCCAGCTCCTGGAGGATGAGGCCGAAGCCGGCCTGGGTGGAGAGCGTCGCATTGGGCGGCGGGGCGATCGCCGGCACCGGCAGGGCGGGGGAGGAAAAGCGCCGGCGCCCCTCGCGGGCGAACGGCACCTTCTCAAGGAAGCGCTCCATCTGGGCGGGCGGCACGGCGAGGCCCTCGAACGGGTCGAACTCGTGGCCCGCCCGCACGTTCATGGCGGCGCGGAACTCCTCCATCTGGGAGGCGGTCATGAGGCCGGCATGGTTGTCCTTGTGGCCGGCGAGCGGCAGGCCGTAGCCCTTCACGGTGTAGCAGAGGAAGCAGACCGGCCGGTCATGGGTGATGGAGGTGAAGGCGTCGATCAGCGTCGAGATGTCGTGGCCGCCCAGATTGGTCATCAGCGCGGACAGCTCGGCGTCCGAGCGGCGCGCGATGAGGGCGGAGACCTCGCCCTGGTCGCCGAGGTCGTCCATCAGGCGCTTGCGCCAGGCCGCGCCGCCCTGGAAGGTGAGGGCGGAATAGTCCGGGTTCGGGCACTCGTCGATCCAGCGCTTCAGCGCCTGCCCGCCCGGCTCGCGGAACGCGGCCTCCTGGAGCGCGCCGTACTTGACGATCACCACCTGCCAGCCCATGGCCTCGAAGATGCCGACGAAGCGCTCGTAGAGGCCTTCGTGCACCACGCCGTCGAGGCTCTGGCGGTTGTAGTCCACCACCCACCAGGTGTTGCGCACGTCGTGCTTCCAGCCCTCGAGCAGTGCCTCGAAGACGTTGCCCTCGTCCAGCTCCGCGTCGCCGACGAGCGCGATCATGCGGCCCTTCTTGCGGCCGTTGGCGAGGCCGTGGGCGTGCACATAGTCCTGCGCCAGCGAGGCGAACAGGGTCTGGGCGACGCCGAGGCCGACCGAGCCGGTGGAGAAGTCCACGTCGTCGTCGTCCTTGGTGCGCGAGGGATAGGACTGCGCGCCCTTGTAGCCGCGGAAATTCTCCAGCTTCTCGCGGCTCTGGAAGCCGAGCAGATACTGGATGGCGTGGAACACGGGGCTCGCATGGGGCTTCACCGCCACCCGGTCCTCGGGACGCAGCACGTGGAAATAGAGCGCCGTCATGATGGTGGCGAGGGAGGCCGAGGACGCCTGGTGGCCGCCCACCTTGAGCCCGTCCTCGCTGGCGCGCAGATGGTTGGCGTTGTGGATCATGTAGCTCGCCAGCCAGAGCGCCTTGCGCTCCAGGGCGGCCAGAATGTCGATGTCGCGTGCGTCCTCGCGTGCAGTCTCGCGTGCCATTGCGCTGGTCCTCGGCCCCTTCATCCCGGCCCGGTCGCGGGCCTCCCGGCGCGGCGCCGGCATGGCGGCCAGTCTAGCGCGGAACCGGCGGCGCATTCCGCCGATTTGTGCTCGACAACGCCCGTTTGGTGCACAAATCTGGCGCATCAGAAGCGAAAGACGATCAGATCATGCGCCTCGATCCGGCAGACCGAAAGATCCTTGCCGCCCTCCAGTGCGACGGGCGGGCCAGCATCACCGATGTGGCGACCGAGGTGGGGCTCTCGCCCTCGGCGTGCCTCAGGCGGGTGAAGGCGCTGGAGGAGGCGGGGCTGATCGCGCGCTACGTGGCGGTGCTCGACCAGCGCAAGGCGGGGCTGCCGGTCAGCGTCTTCGTCTCGATCCGGCTGGAGCGCCAGCGCGAGGACGCGCTCGACGCCTTCGCCGCCGCCATCCGCCCCTGGCCGGAAGTTTTGGAATGCTATCTGATGACCGGCGCGCGCGATTACCTTTTGCGGGTGGTGGCGGCGGACCTCGACGCCTATGAGCGGTTCCTCAAGCAGAAGCTGACGCGGGTGGAGGGCATCGCCTCCATCGAAAGCTCCTTCGCGCTGGAGCAGGTGAAATATTCCAACGTGCTGCCGCTGCCCTGAGGCGGCTGGAAGGATGAGGCCATGGCGATCCGTGTGGGCATCGGCGGCTGGACGTTCGAGCCGTGGCGCGGGGTGTTCTATCCCGAAGGGCTGGCGCAGTCGAAGGAGCTGGGCTTCGCATCGCGGGCCCTGAAGACCATCGAGATCAACGGCACCTTCTATCGCAACCCGACGCCCAAATCCTGCGCCGGCTGGGCGGCCCAGGCGCCGGAAGGCTTCGTGTTCGCGCTCAAGGCGCCGCGCTATGCCACCAACCGGCGGGTGCTGGCGGAGACGGGGGAGAGTGTCGCCCGGTTCATGTCGAGCGGCATCGTCGAGATGGGCGAGAAGCTCGGCCCCATCAACTGGCAGTTCGCGCCCACGAAGGCGTTCGACCCGGAAGACTTCGCGCGATTTCTCGACCTGCTGCCGGCGGCCCACGCGGGCGTCGCGCTGCGCCACGCAATAGAGGTGCGCCACCCGAGCTTCGCCTGCGCCGACTTCGTCGCCCTCGCCCGCACGCATGCGGTTGCCATCGTCTATGCGGATCACGATACCCATCCGGCCATCGCCGACATCACCGCGCCGTTCACCTATGCCCGGCTGATGAACGGGCGGGAGGAGGTGGAGACCGGCTATGACGCCGCGGCGCTGAAGCACTGGGCGGCGGGGGCGCAGGATTGGGCGCAGGGCAGGGTGCCGGAAGGGCTCCCCACGTTCGGCAAGGCCGCTGAGAAGGGCGCCAAGAGCGCGGCCAAGAGCGCGCCGAAGAGCGCGGCGCGCGACGTGTTCGTCTACCTCATCAACGGCGGAAAGGTGCGGGCGCCGGCCGGGGCGATGGCGCTCCAGAAGCTGGTGGACGGCTGAGGGACGGGGCGGGGCGGCGCCGGGCCTCAGCTCTTGCGCGCGGCGACGAAGGCCGCGGCCTCGCTCAGGA
>NZ_JBNFNU010000274.1:0-5956 GCF_057364445.1 Xanthobacter sp. BG11Y11_SDJG | reverse complement strand
CGGATCGTCCTGACGTCGTCTGATGTCTGCGCGCGCGCGCGACGTCGGCCGGAAGAGTAGAGCGCGGCCTCGGCGGAAGAAAGCCGCCTCAGGGCAGGCGGGAGGCGTGGTGCCAGATCTTCGCCGCCGCCAGCACCAGCATTGCGGCCAGCAGCGGCAGGATCACCGAGGCCGGCACGAGGCCCAGCATCAGCCCGCCGATGGCACTGCCCAGCATGGAGCCGCCGGCGAGCGCCAGCAGGAACACCTTCTGCGCCTTCAGCACCGCGAGGCTCTCATCGGCGCCGATGCGGGCGAAGCCCACCAGGATGGTGGGCAGGGCGATGACCAGCGAGAGACTGCCGGCGGTCTTCACGTCGATGCCGAACAACAGCACCAAGGTCGGTACCAGCAGCTCGCCGCCCGCGACCCCCATCATCGACACCACCATGCCGATGGCGAACCCCGCCGCGACGCCGGCCATGCCGCGCCAGGGCTGGGCGAGCAGCGCGTGGTGGCGCGGCATCTCGTCGCCCAGGAACAGCAAGGCGGCGGTGACGACCATGAGCACGCAGATGACGCGGAACAGCGTGCGCGAGGCGAAGCGGGAGGCGAGGTGCGTGCCCGCATAGGCGCCGGCGAGGCTGCCCGACAGCACGGTGACGAGGATCGCCCAGTGGTCGGCGATGGTGGCGAACGGCACCGCGGCGGCCCGGAACGGCAACGCGCACAGCACCACCACGAGGCTCGTCGCCTTGTTCAGCACCACCGCCGGCAAGGCGTCGAAGCCGAGGCCGATCAGGACCGGAAGGCGGATTTCCGCGCCGCCAAGGCCGATCAGGCCCCCCAGCCCACCGATGGCGAGACCCGCGAGGAAGCCCACCGCAAGTCGAGCGGGCGTGGGCGCTACGGTCGGCGCGATGGTCATGGCGAATCCCCCCGGATGCCGAGGATCATCGCATCGGGTCCCAGCGGGGGGAATGCCGCCTGCGACGCCGCCCTCAGCCGTAGCGGACGCTTGCGTGCGTGAGCGCGGTCATGATGCCGCGCAGCTCGGCAAGGCCCTTCAGGCGGCCGACGGCGGGATAGCCCGGCTGGCCGCCGCGGCCGATGTCGTCGAGGATGTCCTGGCCGTGGTCCGGCCGGAACGGAATCTCGGCGTCGGCGCGGCCCTCGGCGCGGCGGCGCGCCTCCTCCTTCAGCAAAGCGCCGATGGTGGCCACCATGTCGGTCGCGCCGTTGAGGTGCTCGTCCTCATGGAACGAGGCGCGGATGCCGTCCGCCATCGCCTCGCGGCGGACATTGCGCAGATGCACGAAATGGATGCGCGGGCCGAGCCGCTCCGCCATTCCGGGCAGATCGTTGTCGGGCCTCACCCCGAGCGAGCCGGAGCAAAGCGTGACGCCGTTCGCCGGGCTCGGCACCGCATCGAGGAAGACGCGGTAGTCGGCTTCGGTCGAGACGATGCGCGGCAGGCCGAGCAGCGGGAAGGGCGGATCGTCCGGATGGCAGCACAGGCGGATGCCGAGCTTTTCCGCCGTGGGCACCACCTCGGCGAGGAAGTCCACCAGATGGGCGCGCAGCCGCTCGGCCGGCAGGCCGTCATAGAGCGCAAGCTGGCCGCGCAGCCCGTCCAGCGTCCAGCCGTCCGCCGCGCCCGGCAGCCCGGCCGTGAGATTGCGCACGAGTGCCGCCTTGGCCGCGTCGTCCATGGCCGAAAAGCGCCGCGCCGCCGCGTCCTTCAGCGCGTCGCCGAAATCGTCCGCCGCTGCGGGGCGCTTGAGGATGAAGAGGTCGAAGGCGGCGAAGTCGGCCAGGTCGAAGCGCATGGCCCGCCCGCCATGGTCGACGCGGAAGGCGAGGTCGGTGCGGGTCCAGTCCAGCACCGGCATGAAATTGTAGCAGACCGTGGTCAGCCCCTCCGCCGCCAGCGCTTCCAGCGAGGTCTTGTAGTTGGCGATGTGGGCGCGGAAGGCGCCGGTCTGGCGCTTGATGTCCTCGGAGACGGGCAGGCTCTCCACCACGTCCCAGGTGAGGCCGGTGGGCGTGCCGTCGGCGTGGAAGGCGACATTGCGCTTGCGCTGGGCGACCTCGGCTCGGGTCCATACCGCGCCGGTCGGAATGTGGTGCAGCGCGCTGACAACCCCCTGCGCGCCCGCCTGCCGCACCGATGAGAGCGGCACGATGTCCTTCGGGCCGAACCAGCGCCAGGTTTGCCGCATCCCCTTGCTCCCCCTCCACAAACCGGCGCAGCCCGGGGGCTGGCCTAAAGGAGGGGCTGCGCCCGATGCGCTGGCCGACACTGGTATGGCAGCCGCCGCGCGGTGTCAAAATGCCCGCAGGCTCCGCCGTTTGGGTGGTGGCACCGGCGGGCCGAACCGGCTATTGGCTCGATCTGCGCTTTTCCAATAGAGCCCTGGATCGGCGGGATCGGATCGGCGGGTGATGGACGACATCCTTCTCGTGGGCGGCGGCCTCGCCAACGGCCTCATCGCCGCGCGGCTGGCGGAGCGGCGGCCGCAGGTGCGCTTCGCGAATTCTCGAGGCGGGGGCGGCGCTGGGCGGCAACCACACCTGGTCGTTCCACGCCAGCGACGTGGATGCAGCGGACCGCGATTTCCTGGCGCCCTTCCTCGCCGCTTCCTGGACCGGCACGGATGTGCACTTCCCGGCCTTCTCGCGCACGCTGCCGGGCGGCTATGCCAGCATGTCCTCGGCGCGCCTCGCCGCCGCCCTCGCCGGACGCTTTGCCGACCGCATCCGCACCGGCGCCAAGGTGGCGTCGGTCGCGGCGGACCATGTGGTGCTTGAGGACGGCACGCGGCTCGACGCCGGCGCCGTGATCGACGGCCGCGGCGCCGCGCCGAGCCGGCATCTGGACCTCGGCTGGCAGAAGTTCGTCGGCCTGGAACTGCGCCTCGACCGGCCCCACCGCCTCACCCGGCCCATCATCATGGATGCGCGGGTGACACAGCTTGACGGCTACCGCTTCGTCTATGTGCTGCCGCTCGACGCCGACACGCTGCTGGTGGAGGACACCTATTATGCCGACGGCCCGGAGCTGTCGGCCGAAGCGGTGCGCACGCGGGTGATTGCGTACGCCGCCGGCATGGGCTGGCGCGGGCAGGTGGTGCGATCGGAGGAGGGCGTGCTGCCCATCGCGCTCGGCGGCGACATCGCGGCCTTCCTCGCCGAGGGGCCGGCCGGGGTTGCCCGCAGCGGCCTCAGGGCGGCGCTGTTCCACCCCACCACCGGCTATTCGCTGCCGGACGCGGTGCGCTCGCCGGCCACATCTCCACTTTGCCGGACCTCTCCGGCCCGGCGCTCGCGGCGGCGACGCGCGATTTCGCGGTGAAGCGGTGGGAGAGCCGGGGCTTCTTCCGCCTGCTGAACCGCATGCTGTTCCGCGCCGCGGAGCCGGCGCAGCGCTACCGCATCCTCGCGCGCTTCTACCGCCTCTCGCCCGGCCTCATCGCCCGTTTCTATGGCGCCCGGCTCACTTTGGCGGACCAGGCACGCATCCTCACGGGCCGCCCGCCCGTACCTTTGTGGCGCGCCGTGCGCTGCCTGACCGAGACCAGAGGTTCGACGCTTTCCCCATGATGCCCGCTCCCGCCCTTTCCGGCGCCCGCCGCGCCGCCGTCATCGGCTCCGGCTTCGGCGGCCTCGCGCTCGCCATCCGCCTCCAGGCCGCAGGCTTCGCCACCACCGTGTTCGAGAAGCGCGACAAGCCGGGCGGGCGGGCCTATGTCTACCAGCAGGACGGCTTCACCTTCGACGGCGGGCCCACCGTCATCACCGATCCCACCTGCCTCGAAGAGGTGTTCCAGGCCGCCGGCCGCCGGCTTGAGGACTATGTGGAGCTGATCCCGGTGGCGCCCTTCTACCGCCTCCTGTGGGAGGACGGCGCGCAGTTCGACTATGTCAACGACCAGGCGGCGCTCGACGCCCAGATCGCCGCCTTCTCGAAGAAGGACGTGGAGGGCTATCGCCGCTTCCTCGCTTATTCCACCGCGGTGTTCGAGGAAGGCTATCTCAAGCTCGGCGCGGTGCCGTTCCTGCATGTCTCCGACATGATCAAGGCCGGGCCGAACCTGATGAAGCTCCAGGCCTGGCGCTCGGTCTATTCCATGGTCTCGACATTCATCGAGAACGAGCATCTGCGCGAGGCCTTCTCGTTCCATTCGCTGCTGGTGGGCGGCAATCCCTTCTCCACCTCCTCGATCTACGCCCTCATCCATGCGCTGGAGCGCAAATGGGGCGTGTTCTTCCCGCGCGGCGGCACCGGGGCGCTGGTCGCGGCCATGGTGCGCCTGTTCGAGGACATCGGCGGCACCATCCGCCTCTCTTGTCCGGTGGATGAGATCGTGATCGCGGGCGACCGCGCCACCGGCGTGCGCCTTCAGGGCGGCGAGACGCTGCCCTTCGACCTCGTCGCCTCCAATGCCGATGTGGTCCACACCTACCGGACTCTGATGCGCGGCAGCGCGCGCGGGCGCAGCTACGGCAAGAGCCTCGCCGCCAAGCGCCACTCCATGTCGCTGTTCGTGACCTATTTCGGCGCCAACCGCACCTGGGATCATCTCCAGCACCACACGGTGCTGTTCGGCCCGCGCTACAAGGGCCTCGTGAACGAGATCTTCAGCGGGCCGGACGTGCCGGAGGACTTCTCGCTCTATCTCCATGCCCCGACCGTCACCGACCCCTCGCTGGCGCCCGAGGGCTGCACCGCCTTCTATGTGCTCTCGCCGGTGCCGCATCTGGGCAAGGCCGACATCGACTGGGACAAGGAGGCGCCGCTCTACCGCGACCGCATCCTCGCCTCCCTGGAGCGTCGCCTGCTGCCGGGCCTCACCGACGCGCTGGTGACGAGCCGCGTGCTCACGCCGTTCGGCTTCCGCGACGAACTGAACGCGCATCTCGGCTCGGCCTTCTCGGTGGAGCCGATCCTCACCCAGTCGGCCTGGTTCCGGCCGCACAATCGCGACGACAAGATCGCCAATCTCTACATCACCGGCGCCGGCACCCATCCGGGAGCGGGGGTGCCGGGCGTGGTCGGCTCGGCCAAGGCCACCGCCTCGCTGATCGTCGCGGATTTTGCAGGGGCGCGCGCGTGAGCGATCCCGGCGGAAGCCTCCTTGCGGCCAGCGAACAGTCCATCGCGCAGGGCTCGAAGAGCTTCGCCGCTGCCGCGCGCCTGTTCGATGCCCGCACGCGGGCCGATGCGGTGATGCTCTATGCCTGGTGCCGGCACTGCGACGACGTGGTGGACGGTCAGGTGCTGGGCATGGGTCGCGCCGAGATGGCCGGCACGCCCGCCCAGCGGCTCGACGCGCTCTATGAGGAGACGCGGCGCGCCTATGCCGGTGCGCCCTCTGCCCATCCCGCCTTCGCCGCCTTCGCCGAGGTGGTGCGGCGCAACGACATCCCGGAGCGCTACCCCCTCCAGCTGCTGGAGGGCTTCCGCATGGATGTGGAGGGCCGGCGCTACGAGTGCCTCGATGACACGCTGACCTATTGCTACCACGTGGCCGGCGTGGTGGGCGTGATGATGGCGCTCATCATGGGCGCGCGCGACGAGGTGGTGCTGGACCGGGCGAGCGACCTCGGCCTCGCCTTCCAGCTCACCAACATCTCGCGGGACGTGATCGAGGATGCCGGCATCGGCCGGCTCTATCTGCCGGCGGACTTCCTCGCGCAGGCCGGCATCCCGGAAGACCGGGTGGCGGCGCCCGAGAACCGCGCGAAGGTCGCGGCCGTGACGGCGCGGCTTTTGGACGTGGCGGAGCCCTATTACGACCAGGCGCTGATCGGCATCCGCGCTTTGCCCCTGCGCTCGGCCTCAGCCATCGCCACGGCGCGCGCGGTCTACCGCGCCATCGGCACCAAGGTGCGCGCCGCCGGTCCCAGGGCCTGGGACGCGCGCGCCGTCCACCTCCAAGGCCGAGAAGCTGCGCCTGCTGGCCGGCGGGGTCGC
>NZ_JBNFNU010000273.1:0-5996 GCF_057364445.1 Xanthobacter sp. BG11Y11_SDJG | reverse complement strand
CGTGCGGCGCGATCAGGCGACTCGGTGGCGCGACCGGCCGCGCGGGCCGGGACGTGGCCGGGTCGCCGGGCCTGGTCCGGCGCCATGCGCAGGGAATAGCGCCCGAGCTTCTCGATGAGGAAGTCGACGAAGCAGCGGATGCGGGCCGGCATGTGCTTCTGCGGGAGGAACACCGCGTAGACGCCCATCATGTCGTTGGGATGGAAGTCCTCCAGCACCGGCACCAGCCGGCCCTCGCGCAGGTCCTCGTCGATCATGAAGTTGGCGAGCCGGGCGATGCCGAGACCGGCCAGGGCCAGCTCGTGCAGCGTGTCGCCCTTGTCGGCGCGGAAATTGCCGTGCACCGGCAGATTGTAGGAGCGACCCTCCTCGATGAAGGGCCACTCGTTGAGGCTCATCTTCAGATTGAAGGCGAGGCAGTTATGGGCCGAAAGGTCGGCCGCCGCGCCGGCGCGCCGTGGCGCGCGAGATAAGCGGGCGCGGCCACGACGATGCGGCGGAAGTCGATGATCTTGCGCGCCCGCAGCGAGGAATTCTGCAGCGGGCTGATGCGCACGGCCACGTCGGCGCTGTTCTCGATCAGATCGAGCACCTCGTCGCTGGTGGAAAGATCAAGCTCGATCTCGGGATAGCGCGCCAGGAATTCGGGGATGATCGGCAGCAGATGCCGGCGCGCGATCGGCACCGAGGAATTGACCCGCAGCCGGCCGTGCGGAACGTTGCGGCGGGCCAGCAGCGTGCGCTCCAGTTCGTCGATCTCGTTCACGATGCGCAGGCAGTCGAGATAATAGACCTGCCCCTCCGCCGTGAGCCGGATCGAGCGCGTGGAGCGGTCGAGGAGTTGCACCCCGAGCCGGTCCTCCAGGCGCCCCACCGCCTTGCTCACCGCCGAGGGCGTGATGGTCAAAGCGCGTGCGGCGCTCGAAAAGCTGCCGAGGGCCACGGCCCGCACGAACAGCTCCATCTCCCCCGATTTGTCGGCCATTCTTTGTTTCCCGATGTGTTTTCCGCCCTGTGACCGGCACGCACAAATCCTATGCCGGCACCGGGTCTTCAGCAATCCGCGGGCGGCGCCGATAGTGAAGCCAGGGCACAAACTTGGGCTGGAGTATATGAGGATGCGGATTTTCGTCACCGGGGCCAGCGGATACATCGGCGGCTCGATCGCCGCCCGGCTGGTGGCGCGCGGACACGAGGTGGTCGGCCTCACCCGCAGCGACGAGAGCGCCGCGCGGCTGCGTGAGACGGGCATCACGCCGGTGGTCGGTTCGCTCGTGGCGCTCGGCATGCTGGCGGAGGTTGCCTCCGGCGCGGATGCCGTCATCAATGCGGCGAACTCGGACGATCCGTTCGTGGTCGAGGCCATCCTTCCGGTGCTGGAAGGAACCGGCAAGTCCTTCATCCACACCAGCGGGTCGAGCATCATCGCCGATCGCGGCGGCGGCGCGCGCAGCGATCTGGTGTTCAACGAGGACACCCCCTTCGTCGCGCTGCCGGAACGCCAGGGCCGCGCCGCGGTCGAGCGCCTCGTGCTGTCCTACGGCCAGCGCGGCGTCAGAAGCGTGGTGGTGCGTCCGACCCTCATCTACGGCCAGGGCGCCGGCCTCCACAAAAGCTCCATCCAGGTTCCGCGCATGCTCGATCTGGCGCTCGCCAAGGGCAAGGCGCTGCACATCGGCAAGGGCGAGAACATCTGGTCCAACGTGCACATCGACGACGTCGTCGATCTGTACCTGCTGGCGCTGGAGCGGGCGCCGGCGGGATCGCTGTTCTTCGCCGAGAACGGCGAATGCAGCATGCGCACCATCGCCGAGGCCATCAGCCGGCTGCTCGGCTATGGCGGCCGGACCGAGAGCTGGCCCATGGAAGAGGCGCTGAAGGACTGGGGCATCTCCGCCCAGGCCACCTTCGCCTCCAACAGCCGCGTCAGCGCGCAGAAGGCGCGCGCCATGCTGGGGTGGAACCCGACGGGTCCGGACCTGGTGGAGGACGTGGAGCACGGCTCCTACCGCGCCCTGCTGGTGGCGGAAGGCAAGCTGCCGGCGTGAGTGCCCGCTGGGGCGTGCCGGGCTCCCGCCCCGGCGCGTCCCCGGCGCGCTTTCAGGCGCCCGTGCCGTCGAAGGCGACGAGGCGCAGCCGCGCCGCGCCCGCGCGCACCTCGCGCGCCGCACGGTATTCGGGGGAGTTGTACCAGCCGCGGGCGAGGTCCAGGCTCGGAAACTGGAGCAGGGTCAGCTTCTGCGGCGTCCAGTCGCCTTCAAGCGGGACGGCATCCGCGCCCCGGGCTGCATAGAGGCCCTGATGGGCCTTCACCGCGGCGGCGCCCAGGGGGCGATAGGCCTGAAACGCTTCGGCGTCGCTCACGTCCACCGGCTCGACGATCACATAGGCCACCATCGCGTCAGACCTCGATGGTGGGGAATTCGGCTGGCGAGGTGATCTCGATCAGTTCGAGGTCGTCGGAGCAGGCGAGCGTGATGTGCGGCATCTGCGAGGGCTGGTGCACGCAGTCGCCGGCATGAACGGTGATGACGCCGCCTTCTTCGCACTCGAACTTGAACCAGCCCTTCAGCATATAGAACATCTGGAATTCAAGCTCGTGCTTGTGGCGCTTGAAGCCGCCCTCGCGCGCCTCCTTGGCGCGGATCACATGGGCGCCGAAGCGGCCGCCCGTGGCCGCCGCGATGCCAAGGTCGCGATACTCGAAATGGGACCACAGGCCCTGCGGCTCGAACTTTCCGTCCTTGGCGAAGGAGACATGGAATTTGAAAGGCTCGGAGGACATCGCGGATCGTTCCCGATTGTGCCGGTGGAGGGCGGTGGCGCTCTGCGCGCGGCGCAGTCGCCGGCCGGCCGAAGGCTACCAAATGCCGCCGCGCCGCGTGCCCTCCGCACTGGCACATGGCTTGTGACCAATATTCCCGATGTGCGCCCCCGCGCGGGCTTAAGGTCGCCGAGCACGATCTAGGAGGCGCGGTTGACGCGGACGATCCATGGCGAGGGCGACGGCGCAGCGGATGCGCCTGTGCTGATCGACGCCCACCACCATCTCTGGGATCTCGCGGGCAGGTCCTATCCCTGGCTGTGCGACAAGATCGAGCCTGCCTTCTTCCTGGGCGATTATGCGCCGATCCGGCGCGACTACCTGCCCGACGACTACCGGCGCGATGCCGCCGGCCACCGCGTGGTCGCCACCGTCCACTGCGAGGCCGAATGGAACCGCGACGACCCGGTCGGGGAAACCCGCTGGGTGAGTGCGGTCAGCGCGCGGCACGGCTTTCCGAACGCCATCGTCGCCCATGCCTGGCTGCACACGCCGGACGCCGACGCGGTTCTGGCGGCGCAGGCGGCGTACCCGCTGGTGCGCGGCATCCGGTCCAAGCCGGTCACGGCGCCGACGCCCGCCGCCATGGCGCCCGGCGCGCCTGGCACCATGCAGGACGAACGCTGGCTCGACGGCTTCGCGCGGCTCGGCGCGCATGGCCTGTCCTACGACCTGCGGGTGCCGTTCTGGCATCTGGCCGAGGCCGCCGAGGTGGCGCACGCCTTCCCCGGGACCGCCATCGCGCTCAATCATACGGGCCTGCCCCTCGACCGCAGCGAGGAGGGCCTCGCCCTGTGGCGGCGCGGCATGGAGGCTCTGGCGCGCGCGCCCAACGTGCACGTGAAAGTGTCCGAGTTCGGCCTGCCGGGCGCCGCTTGGGACTATGAGGCGAACCGCCGCGTGGTGCTCGACGCGATCGCCATCTTCGGCATCGAGCGGTGCATGTTCGCGAGCAATTTTCCCGTCGCCGGGCTGCGCATCTCCTACGACGCGCTGGTCCGCTCCATGGCGCGGATGCTCGCGCACCTGCCGCCCGCCGACCAGGCGCGGTTCTTCGCCGGCAACGCGGCCGACTTCTACCGCATCGCCCTCCCGGCCGCCGCCTGAGGCGGCCGGCGCGCCGCCTCAGGTTTCGGCCGAGCTGAGCCGGCGCGAGCGCTGGAGCGCCCAGCCGATGATCGGCCAGGCGACGCACAGGAGCGTGATGCTCGCGAGCGCCAGTGCCACCGGACGGTTGAAGAACGGCAGGATGCTTCCGCCCGACTTGATGAGCGAGGCGACGAACGACTGCTCTACGAGCGTGCCCATGACGATGCCGAGCACCATGGCGGCGATCGGAAATCCATAGCGCTGCAGCACGAAGCCGATGCAGCCGAACACCGCCGCCACGATCACCCCGAAGGTGGAGTTGGTGATCGCGAAGGTGCCCACGGCGCAGCACAGGATGACGATCGGCATGACGATGGAATAGGGCACCCGCAGCACCTTGCTGGACATGCGGATGACCATGATGCCGAGCGGGATCATCAGCAAATTGGCGATGAAGAAGATGAGGTAGAGCGCGTACATGGAGGGCGCGTTGTTGGTGAACAGCGTCGGACCCGGATTGAGCCCCTTCATGTAGAGCACGCCGATGGCGATGGCGGTGATGGTGTCGCCGGGGATGCCGAACAGCAGCGCCGGCACCCAGGCGCCCGCCAGGCTCGAATTGTTGCTGGCGCCGGCCTCGATCAGGCCCTCGGGATGGCCGGTGCCGAACTTCTTCGGCTCGCGCGAGAACCGCTTGGCGATGGCATAGGAGATCCAGGCCGCCATGTCGGCGCCCGCGCCCGGAAGCACCCCGACGATGATGCCGACGACGCTGCCGCGCGTCCAGTTCTTCGGGAATTCGAGGGTCAGCTTCCACTGGTTGGCGAGGATGCTGCCGAACCGGCGCTTGGGCAGCGGCGGCGGCGCCTGGTCCAGCATGAAGCGCATGACCTCGGAGACCGCGAACATGCCCACCATGGCGGCGATCACGTCGACCCCGCCCATGAGGTCCGTCACGCCGAAGGTGAAGCGCGGCGTGCCGCCGGGATTGTCGATGCCGATGCTGGAGACCAGCAGGCCGAAGAGCATGGAGGCGAGCGCCTTCACCGGCGAGGAGCGGGCGACGATGGTGGCGCACATCAGGCCGAGGCAGGCCATCCAGAAATATTCGAAGGTGGAGAAGCTGAGCGCGAACTCGGCGAGCGCCGGTGCGATCACCAGCAGAGCGACGGTGCCGATGATGCCGCCGATGGCGCTGAACCACAGGCCGATGCCGAGCGCCATCTCCGGCCGCCCCTTGCGGGTATAGGCATAGGCCTCGTCGGTATAGGCAGCCGAGGCGGGCGTGCCGGGGATGCGCAGCAGCGCGCCCGGGATGTCGCCGGAGAAGATCGCCATCGCCGAGGCGGAGATGATCGCCGCGATGGCCGCGATCGGCGACAAATAGAAGGTCACGGGCACCAGGAGCGCCGTCGCCATGGTTGCCGTCAGGCCGGGCAGAGCGCCCACAACCATGCCGTAAAGGGACGACAGCAGAATCGCCAGGATGACGTCGGGCTGGGCGACGAGGGCGAAGGCTTGCGCGAGGTTCGACACGGCGGCGCCTCCTACCAGGGCATCGGCAGAAGTCCCGGCGGCAGCGGGACGCGGAGCAGATCGGCGAAGGCAAAATGCACCGCCGGCGGCGCGAGCAGCGCCACCGCGAGCGCGCTGCGCCACGGCGCACCGAGCGCGCGGCACAGCGTCAGCGCGATGATCGCCGCGGTCGGCACGAAGCCGAGGCTCTCGACCGCGAGGCATAGAACACCAGCAGCGCCGGCGGGATGAGCACCCGAAGGGCGTGAAGGCGGCCCCCCGGCACCGGCGGCGGCGCAGCGGCCGATCCAACCTGCGCGGCAGCGTGGGCGGCGACGTCGGCCGCGATCTCCTCCTCGTAGCGTCGCCCCGCGCCGAGCGCGATCAGCACGCCGCAGAGGAACAGCCCGCCGCCCGCCACCATGGGGAAGATGCTCGGGCCGACATTCTGGCCCGGCACCGGCGGGAGGAGCGAGCCGCCGTAGAAGGCGGCGGCGCCGATCGCGGCGTGACGGCCCCGACGATTCGATAAGACTGGAGCATTTGCGCCATCCCTGATCGCATGATG
>NZ_JBNFNU010000272.1:0-6001 GCF_057364445.1 Xanthobacter sp. BG11Y11_SDJG | reverse complement strand
CCGCCGGCGCAGGGCCAGCTGCTGCTGCCGCTGGCCAGCCGGCAGGCGGCGCCGCTCGGCCTGGCTGCTGCTGGAGCATCCCCTGGACGTGCCGCATGGCGGCGCCGAGTTCCGTGCCTTCGCCGAGCGGCTGTCCGGCGCGCTCTCCTCGGCCATCGAGACGCGGCGGCTGATCGAGGCCCAGCGCAACCTGCTCGACGGCTTCGTGCGCCTGGTGGCCGACGCGGTGGACGCCAAGAGCCCCTATACCGGCGGTCACTGCCGGCGCGTGCCGGAGCTGGCGACCATGATCGTCGACCGGATGACGCAGGAAACGGACGGACCCTTCAAGGATTTCCGACTGAACGAGGACGAGCGCTACGCCTTCCACCTGGGCGCGTGGCTGCACGATTGCGGCAAGGTCACGAGCCCCGAGCACGTGATCGACAAGGCCACCAAGCTGGAGGCGATCCACAACCGGATCCACGAGGTGCGCACGAGGTTCGAGGTGCTGTGGCGCGATGCCGAGATCGCCCACCTCGCCCGCCTCGCCGCCGGGGCGGACCCGGCGCAGTCGGAGGCCGCGCTGACCGCCGAGCAGGCGGCGCTGAAGGACGACTTCGCCTTCCTCGCCGCCGCCAATATCGGCGGCGAGTTCATGACGGACGCGGCGGTGGCGCGCATCGAGCGCATCGCCGGGCGCACGTGGCTGCGCCATTTCGACGACCGGCTCGGCCTCTCGCGCGAGGAGGAACGGCGCGTCGCCGACCTGCCCGCGGTCCCGCTGCCGGCAGAGGAGCCGCTCATCGCCGATCGCGCTGGCGACATCATCGCCTGGCCGGGACGCCGCCCGCCGGTGCAGCGGGGCGACCCGGCCAACGTCTACGGCTTCGACATGGCGCTGCCGCCGCAGCGGGAGAACCGCGGCGAGGTGCACAACCTCTCGATCCGCCGCGGCACCCTCACCGACGAGGAGCGGTTCCTGGTGAACGACCACGTGGTTCAGACCTACGCCATGCTGAAGAGCCTGCCCTGGCCGCGGCATCTGGCGCGGGTGCCGGAGATCGCGGCGACCCATCACGAGCGCATGGACGGGGCCGGCTATCCGCGGCGGCTCGACGGCGGCGCGCTGTCGGTGGAGGAGCGGGTGATGGCGCTCGCCGACGTGTTCGAGGCGCTCACCGCCGCCGACCGCCCCTACAAGCCCGCCAAGCGTCTGTCGGAGGCCCTGCGCATCATGGCCTTCATGTGCAAGGAGGGGCACCTCGACCCGCAGGTGTTCGGCTATTTCCTGAAGAGCGGCATCTGGCAGGTCTATGCCGAGCGCTTCCTGCGCCCGGAGCAGAGGGACGCGATCGACGTGGACGCGCTCGGCGCCATTGCCGGCGTGCCGCAGGGCTGACGCCGGCGCGCGGCCGGTCAGGCGCCGGTGGGGCGCGGCGCGTGGGGCCGGCCGCCCAGCGCCACGTGGATCATCATCAGCTCGCCAACATTTTCCGGCGTCAGCAGGCCCACCAGCCGGCCGGCGCCATCGAGCACGCCCACGGCCGGGGCCTGCGCCTCGGTGATGAGCTTCAGCGCGGTGTCGAGCTTGGCGCGCGCGTCCACGGTCGGCACGTCCGCCTGCATCACCTCGATCACCGGCGTCTGCGGCCCCTGGTCCTTCAAAGCGCGGATCATGGCGTCGCGGGTGAGCACGCCGCGCAGGCGCCCGCCGCCGTCCACCACCGGGAATTCCTTCTGGGTCGAGCGGATCAGCGCCTCGGCCGCGTCGTCCACCGTGGACTGCGGCCCGAGCGTCTCGAAATGGGTGATCATCGCGTCCTGCACCAGATGGCCGCGCGAGGCCTCCTTGAGCTGCACCTGGCCGGCCTCGCCCGAGGCGGCCAGGAACACGAACACGGCGATCACGATCAGCATCGGATTGCCGAAGATGCCGAGGAGCCCGAGGGCGATGGCGAGCCCCTGGCCGATCGAGGCGGCGAGCGCGGTGGCGCGGGCAAAGCCCATGTTCATGGCGAGCACCGCGCGCAGCACCCGCCCGCCGTCCATGGGGAAGGCGGGGATCAGGTTGAACACCACGAGGAAGATGTTGGCCCCCGCGAGCTTGGCGAGCAGCGAGGTGCCGGGGTCCTCGATCTTGGCGAGGTCGTCCACGTTCACGCTGCCGCCGAGGATGGCGAGCAGAACCAAAGCGATGACCACGTTCACCGCCGGGCCGGCGAGCGCCACCACCAGCTCCTCGGACGGCCTCTCCGGGATGCGTTCCAGATTGGCGATGCCGCCGAACGGCCAGAGCGTGATGTCCGGCGTCTTCACGCCGTAGCGGCGCGCCGCCAGGACGTGGCCGAGCTCGTGCAGTAGCACGCACAGGAACAGCAGGGCGACGAAGATCACGCCGTCCCAGGCCGCGCCGGCCCCGCCCATGCGGTAATAGGCCGCCCAGATCCACACCAGGAACAGGAGGAAGGTGACGTGGATCCTGATGGCGGTCTCGCCGAACCGGCCGATGGTGAGGGACCAGGGCATGGGCGTCTCCGTCTGGGCGCGCCGCGGGTCCGCAGCACGGGCGGATCGCACGGCGCCGCCGCGGCGTGATGGCGGAGCGCGCCAGGCGAACCGACCAGGTCGACCGGCCGGCGCGCGCCACCGGTCTCCCACTCATAGCGGTTCGGTGCCGCTGCGCAACGCGGCCTTCGGCTGCGCCGTGGCACGCGCCGCCCTTGCGCTGCACGCGCCGATATTATATGGTTCTCTTATTATATGGCCGACTTTCTATGAATGAACCTCCCCTCGGATTCCTGCTCGTGGATGCCGCGCGGCTCTACCGCGCGCGGATCGATTGCGCGTTCGAGCAATCGGGCGTCGGTCTGACCGCCGGCGAGGCCCGCACGCTCGCTTACGTCAATCTGTATCCGGGCCACCGGCAGGCGGCGCTGGCGGTGAAGATGAACGTGGAGCCCATGACGCTCGTGGGCTTCCTCGACCGGCTGGAGGGGCTGGGCATCGTCGCGCGGGAGACCGACCCCGCCGACCGCCGGGCCAAGATCGTCCGCCTCACCGAGGCTGCCGCCCCCTACCTGGAACGCATCTCGTCCGCGGCGGCGACGGCACGCATGGAAGCGCTGGCCGGCTTCAGCGCCGAGGAGCAGGCCACCTTCCGGAGCCTTCTCGAACGCATGCGCGCCAATCTGGTGCGCTGCAAGGAGGGGGCATGAGCAAGGTCGAGCCCCTCACCATGACCAGTCCAGGCGCCGGCAGCTCGCCGCGTCCCCTCATGTCGGAAGCGCGCGTCGCCGTGATCGGCGGGCTCATGGTCACCATCGGCCCGGTGAGCCTGACCATGTACACGCCGGCCATGCCGCAGCTGGTGGCCGCGTTCCAGACCGACATCTCTATGGTGAAGCTCACCATCACCGTCTTCTTCCTCGGCTTCGCGGTATCGCAGCTGATCTGCGGCCCGCTCTCCGATGCCTATGGCCGTCGCCCCGTGGCGCTGTCCTTCTTCGGCATCTATCTGGTGGGCGCCTTTGTCGCCATGCTGGCGCAGGACATGAGCTGGCTGCTCGCGGGGCGCGCCTTGCAGGGCGTGGGCTGCGCCGCCGGCATCGCCATCTCCCGCGCCATCGTGCGCGATCAGTTCACCGGCCAGGCCTCGGCGCGGGTGATGAACCATATCGGCACCCTGCTCGCCATCGGCCCGGCGCTGTCGCCGACCATCGGCGGGCTGCTGCTCGGGGTCGCGAGCTGGCACGTCCTGTTCGTCGCCATGTCGGTGTTCGGCGTGCTGCTCATGGGCCTCATCGTCGTCGGCGTGCCGGAGACCAACCGCTACCCGGACCGGGCGCTGGCCGCGCCGCGCCGCATCCTGAAGAGCTATGGCGAGCTGCTGCGCAGCCGGGTGTTCCTGCGCGCCAGCCTGGTGCTCGCCTTCGCCCTCGGCGGGGTCTACACGCTGGCGACGCTGGTGCCCTTCATCCTCATCGACCGGGTGGGGCTGACGCCACCCCAGTTCGGCCTGGCGATGATGATCCAGAGCGGCTCGTTCATCGTCGGCACCCTGGTGGCGGGGCGATTCCTGAAGCGCACCAATGCGCTGAAGCTGGTGCCGTACGGCCTCGTGCTCGCCATGTGCGGCGCCACCGGCCTCAGCCTTGGGCCGCAATTCCTGCCCTTGACCACCGCCACCATCATGGTGCCGATCGGCTTCTGGACCTTCGGCATCGCCTTCATCGTCCCCGGCTGCACCACCACCGCGCTCGCGGGCTTCGCCCACATCGCCGGCGCCGCCTCCGCGCTCATGGGCTTCATGCAGATCGGCGGCGGTTCGTTCGGATCGGCGCTCTCGGTGCTGTTCCCGACGCCGCTCTCGGCGCTGGCGACGCTCCTGCCCGCCATGGCGTTCTCGGCCATGGCCACCCACTTCCTGCTGCGCCCGCCGGCCGGGGCGCCCGTTCGCGCGCCGGAGCCGGCGGTGGAGGCGACCGACCTGGAGCTGGCCGCCGATCCGCTGGGCGTGATCGGTGCCGCCGGCGACGAGATCGAGGCGGAGACTTACGCCCGGCGCCGCTGAGGCCCGCCGCGCCCGCGCGCCGGGCTGAATCGCGGTATTCCAGTCATGACAAGGACTTGCCTCCACAGGCCAGTCCGCGCCCCCGGCGCGCGCGCCCATTGACGTAACGGCTTGGCCGTGGCCACTCTCCCGCCATCTTTCGGGGGAGGACCCAATGACGACTTGGAGAGGAGCCGGAGGAGCGCTTGCGCTCATCCTCGCGGCGCTGCTCGGCGCCGCCCCGGCGCGGGCGCAGACGGTGAGTTACGCCGAGGCGCGGGCCTCCTGGCCCAGCATTGCGGCGGCGACATCATGAAGCTCTGCCGCGGGCTCAATCTCGGCAACGGCGCCATTCACCAGTGCCTTGCCGGCAATGCGGCCCAGCTCACGCCGGCCTGCGCCGCCAACCACGAGGGCATCCGGGCGATGACCGAGGCGCGCGCCGCCGCCCAGGCGGCCGTGTTCAAGGTCTGCGACCGCGACCGCGCCGAATACTGCCCCGGCGTCGAAGCGGGCGACGGCAACATCGTCTCCTGCCTGCTGCAGGCCTCCAAGGTGGTCAGCCAGACCTGCACCGCCGCCATCGTCAATGCGGGATATCGCTGATGCGCGCGCTCGCCTCCATCCTCGCTCTCGCCGCCGCTTGGCCGCGGCCGCGCCCGCCGGCGCGCAGCAGTTCACCCCCAATGCGCAGATCGTCCAGGGCCTGCAGGGCACCATCGACAATATGCCCGACGTGAGCGCGCAGGCCCTGCGCGGCCTCGCCGAGGCGCACATGCAGTATTCCGGGCCGCCGCAGAGCCGCCCGCCCCTGGCGATCCAGCTCGACCAGCTGGCGCAGATCAATGTCGAGATCGAGTTCGACCTGAACTCGGCGATGGTCAAGCCGGGCTCCTACCGCACGCTCGGCGCCATCGCCGACGCGATGCACCATCCCGAGCTGCTCGGCTACAAGTTCCTGGTGGTGGGCAATACCGACACGACCGGAACCCGCGCGGCAACATGAAGCTCTCGCAGGAGCGGGCCGACGCCGTGGCCACGGCCCTCACCACCACCTTCCGGGTGGATCCGCGCCGCATCCAGGCGGTCGGCCTCGGCGAGGAGAACCTCCAGGACGCGAAGAACCCCACCGCGGCCATCAACCGCCGGGTGCAGATCTTCAATGTGGGGCGGGCCGGCGTTCTGGCGCCGCGATAGCCTGCGCCGCAGGGGTCGCTTCAGGAACGGCAAAGGCGGACGCATCGCGCGTCCGCCCGTGGCCGATCTCGGAACCTGAAGGATCTCTGTGCGACACGAGGCTTGCAGCCGCGCCGCCTCGGGGACCCCGTCGAAATGCTAAGACAGGGCTTGCACCCGGCCGGCGGCCGGGGGCGGTCGGCGCGCGTCAGGCCTTGCCGGACTTGGCGGGAGCCTTCGCAACCGCCTTCGCAGCGGCGGGCTTGGCGGGCGCCTTGGTCTTGGCCGGAGCCT
>NZ_JBNFNU010000271.1:0-6002 GCF_057364445.1 Xanthobacter sp. BG11Y11_SDJG | reverse complement strand
CCCGGCTGGCTGGCACCGAATGGGTGGCGTCCGAACCACACCGGCGCGCGTGGTCTTGGCGAGGATCGGCAGGCCGCGCATGTCCGAGACCAGCGTGTTGTAGCCGAACGAGACTCCCCGCTCGGTCACGAGCACCCGGCCATTGCCCGCGCCGGTGAGCTTCGCCACCACGTTCTTCATGTCCCAGGGGGCGAGGAACTGGCCCTTCTTCACGTTCACCACCTTGCCGGTGCGGGCGGCGGCGACCAGCAGGTCGGTCTGGCGGCACAGGAAGGCGGGGATCTGCAGCACGTCCACCACCTCGGCGGCGGGGGCGCACTGGTCGATCTCGTGCACGTCGGTGAGCGTCGGCAGGCCGAGCGTGTCGCGGATCTCGGCGAACACCGGCAGCGCCCCGTCCAGCCCCATGCCGCGCTGGGCGGAGAGCGAGGTGCGGTTGGCCTTGTCGAACGAGGTCTTGAAGAGCAGCGGGATGCCGCGGCGGGCCGCGATCTCCTTCAGCGCCGACGCCACCTCGAGCGCGTGGGCGCGGCTCTCCATCTGGCAGGGGCCGGCGATGAGGGCGAGCGGCAGAGCGTTGCCGATCTTCACGTCGCCGATGGCGACGACGGGCGTGGCCTCAACGGGCGCGGGCTGGATGGTCATGAAACGAAAATCCTCGCGCCGGGGCTTCGCCCTGCGGCCGCCAAACTAGTTCGCCCCGCCCCCGGAGGGAAGCGGGCGCCGCAGCGCGCGGCGCCCGCGATCGGTCAGCCCAGCAGGCCGGCGACGCCGTCGCGCTCCTCCAGGAGCTCCTTCAGGGTCTTGTCGAACATGGTCTTGGAGAAGTCGTCCATGGGCAGGCCCTGGACCACCTCGTATTCCCCGCCCGAGCACACCGCCGGCATGCCGAAGACGATGCCTTCCGGCACGCCGTAGGACCCGTCCGATGCCACGCCCATGGAAACCCACTTGCCGTTGGTGCCGTGGATCCAGTCGTGCATGTGGTCGATGGCGGCATTGGCGGCGGAGGCGGCCGACGACAGGCCACGCGCCTCAATGATGGCAGCGCCGCGCTTGCCGACGGTCGGCAGCAGCACGTCGCGGTACCAGGTCTCGTCATTGATCAGCGCCGGCAGCGGCTGGCCGTTCACGGTAGCGAAGCGGTAGTCCGCATACATGGTCGGCGAGTGGTTGCCCCACACCGCGACCTTCTCGATGTCCTTGGAGGCGACGTTGGCCTTGGCGGCGAACTGCGAGAGCGCGCGGTTGTGGTCGAGCCGCAGCATGGCGGTGATGTTGCGGGCCGGCAGGTCCGGGGCGCTCTTGGCGGTGATATAGGCGTTGGTGTTGGCCGGATTGCCGACCACCAGCACCTTCACGTCGCGCTTGGCCACCTCGTTCAGCGCCTTGCCCTGGACCTTGAAAATCTCGGCGTTGGCGGAGAGCAGGTCGGCGCGCTCCATGCCCTTCGAGCGCGGGCGGGCGCCCACCAGGATGGCGGCGTCGATGTCCTTGAAGGCCACCTTCGGATCGTCGGTGATCACCACGCCGGCGAAGTTCGGGAACGCGCAGTCCTCGATCTCCATCACCACGCCCTTCACGGCGCCCTGGGCCTGGGGCAGGTCGAGGAGCTGAAGGATGACGGGCTGGTCCTTGCCGAACAGGTCGCCGTTGGCGATGCGGAAAAGGAGGGAATAGCAGATCTGACCGGCGGCGCCCGTGACGGCGACGCGAACGGCGGGTTTGGTCATGAGAGGAAAGCCCCTTGCCAAGTCAGAGCCCAGGTCGGCTCGGGCCGGCAATCTATGCCGCCATGCAGCAGAATGAAAGCCGGCTCCGGCGGGGACGAAAGTCGGACCGCGCGGTGGAATTTTCCGCCCCGTCAGGCCGCGGCAGGTCCGGGGAGGCACTCTGCGGCCCGGCTCATGCGCCGGGGTTCGCGCCGATGCGGGGATCCGGGTGTATGCCCCGGACAGGCCGAGGCATGACGGCCCGACCGCCCCCCTCGCCTCACCTGATGATGACGTGGTTCGCCAGCTCGTTGCGCTCGCCCGGCTTCGACGGCAGCGGTCCGGCGAGCAGGTCGCCCGCCTTGTGCACGCCGGCGATGAGCCCCTCCGCGAGACTGCCTTTCTTGGCCTGGTCGGCCACGCGCTCGCAGATGTCGCGCCAGGCGCCGTGGCCGAGCGGCGTGTGGACGCCTTCGTCCGCCACCACTTCGATCAGGTGCTCCTGCGAGGCGGCGAAGATGAGGATGCCGGTGCGCCCCTTGGTCTGGGGGATGCCGTGGGCGAGGAACATCTCGATGGCGGCGGAGCGCGCCGCCGCCTTGAGGGCGAGCCGCGGAATGACCTTCTGGGCCATGCTCGGCAGCATCAGAACGCCGGCGAACACCATGAACATGGCCGCCTGGATGCCGAGCAGCTGCATCGGCCGCATGGGCGCGAGGAGCACCAGGATCCAGGGCAGCACCAGCGCCGCCAGCGCCGCATACATCACCGAATAGAAGGGGTGCTGGATCAGCGGCTCGCGCGCCACCACCACGCGGATCTCGGCCGATGTCTTCGCCTCGGCCGCGGCCACGGCGGCGGCGATGCGCTGCAGCGCATCGGCACCGAGCGGCGATTGCTGCGCGTCCTCGGCGACGGCGGCGGGGGGAAAGAGCTTCATCGCGGGTCTCCCGGTGCGCAGGCCTGCCACGCAGAACCGCGCTCTGTTATCATATCCCACGGCGGCGATGGCGAAAACTCGCACCGTGGCCGCCACAACCTCCCTTGACAAGGTGTAGCTGAATTGAATGGGTTAGGCGAAGTGTGCGCTGCCAGGGATGGATTGTGACAAAGCCTGTCAAGGGTCTCGACGCCAAGTCTGCGGAATCCCTGTCGTCGGAGGCTTTTCGGGCGATCGAGGAACACATCGTGACGCTGGCCTTCGCGCCGGGAAGCACGTGGTCGGAGGCCGCCATCGCGGAGGCCGTCGCCATCGGCCGCACGCCGGTACGGGAGGCGCTTCAGCGGCTGGCGGTGGGCCATGTGGTGAAGATCGTGCGCGGGCACGGCATCGTCATTTCGCCCATCGATCTGCAGACCCAACTGCTCGTCATCGAGACCCGCCGCGAGTTGGAGCGCCTCGTCGCCGTCCGCGCCGCGCGGCGGGTGCTGGCGTCGGACAAGCGGGAGCTGCGGCAGATCGCCGACGAGCTGGAGGTGATCGGCCGCACGCAGCAGATCAAGGAATTCCTGAGCAAGCAGTTCATCTACAAGCACCTGCTCGCGGACATCGCCGGCAACCCGTTCGCCGCCGCGGCGCTGGAGCCGCTGCACATCCTCACCCGTCGCTTCTATTTTCGCTACCACCCCGACCTCGAGGACCTGCCCGAGGTGACGGCGGTCCATGCCGCACTGCTGCGCGCGGTGGCGAGCGGTGACGAGGCGACCACCGTCGGCGCGGTGAATGACATGATCGACTATGCGGAGCAGCTTACCCGCCGCATCGTCGAGCGCGAGCGTTGAGTATCGATTTTCAGTGATGTGACAGGTTCATCGGGGCAGGTTTGACGCCTCCTTGGACGCGTCTTTTGGATATTTTGCGATATATTACAAAAATATCTGGAGCGAGACGCGTGGAACAGGGACGGCAGGGCCGGGATGACCGGTCCCCCATCGCGCTTGAATGCGACGTGCTGGTGGTCGGCGGCGGGGCCGCAGGCCTGGCCGCCGCGGTCACGGCCGCGCGCCAGGGGCTGAGGGTCACCTTGCTGGAGCGCTACGGCTTCTGCGGCGGGGCTGCGGTGGCAGGCCTCTCCGGCACCATATGCGGCATGTACGAGGCATCCGACGATGCGGCGCGCCCGCCGGTCCAGGCGGTGTTCGGCTTCCTCGATGAGTTCGTCGCCCGCATGGAGGCGCGCGGCGGCCTCACCGGCCCGGTGCGCTACGGCAAGACATTCACCCGCGTGCACGACCCGCTCGCCTGGCGCGAGACCGCGGACGACCTGCTGGCGGATGCCGGCGTTGAGGTGGTCTACCACGCGGTCGTGACCGAGGCGCTGTGCGAGGGCGACCGCCTCCGGGGCGTGCGGGGCTACACCAAGCAGGGACCGCTTACGGCGGCGGCACGCCTGGTGATCGACGCCTCGGGCGATGCCGACCTCGCGGTGATGGCCGGCCTGCCCTGCACGGTGGGCGACGAGGGCCGGGTGCAGAACCCCACCATGATCTTCCGCATGATGGGCGCGGACGTGGAGCGCCTGAAGGCGGCGGAAGGGGAGGATTCCATCCTCGGCCCCCACGTCTCCGACCTGATCGCCAAGCTCCACGCGCAGGGGGAATACGTGCTCCCCCGCTCGAAGATCTTCCTGTTCCCGACGCCGCGGCCCAACGAGATCCTCTGCAACGTCACCCGCGTCATCGGACGCGACGGGCGCGAACTGAACCCGCTGGTCGCAGCCGATCTCACCGAGGCGGAGATCGAGGGTCGCAAGCAGGTCCGCCAGTACGAGCGGTTCCTGAAGAACCACGTCGCCGGCTGCGAGGCGGCCTTCGTCAACGACACCGGCGTTCAGGTGGGCGTGCGCCAGACCCGGCAGATCGTCGGCACGAGCCGGCTCGCCAATGCGGACGTGCTGGCGGGCCGCAAGTTCGCCGACGGCATCGCCCGCTCGCCCTGGCCCATCGAGCTGCATTCGGGCGCCAAGCCCAAGCTCGAATGGCTCATGGAGGACGTCTACGAGGTGCCCTACGGCTGCTTCGTGCCCGAGCGCGGCGAGGGACTTCTCGTCACCGGCCGCTGCCTGTCGGCCGAGCACGAGGCGCTCGCCTCGGCCCGCGTCACCGCCCAGTGCTTCTCCTACGGCCACGCCATCGGCCACGCCGCGGCCATTGCCGTGAAGGAGGGCATGCGCCCCCGCGACATCGACGGCCGCGACCTGCGCCAGGTGCTGAACCGCGACGGCGCACGGCTCGACTGACCATTCGAAGAGGAGCAAGCAATGATCAAGGAAGATCGCCGCGGGACGGTCTGCATCGTCGAGATCGACCGTCCGCGCCGGCGCAACGCCCTCGACCACGCCACCGTCGCCGCCCTGCGCGCGCGCTTCGCCGCACTGGACAGCGATCCGGCGGTTTCGGCCATCGTGCTCGGGGGAACGGCGCCCGGCTTTTGCGCCGGGTCGGACCTCAAGGAGCTCGCCACCCTCGACCGGGACGGCATGGCCGAGCACGAGGCGGAGACCGCGGCCTTCGCGCGCGCCCTCACCTTCCTGTCGAAGCCTGTGGTGGCGGCGGTGTCCGGCTTCGCCCTCGGCGGCGGCTTCATCCTCGCCGCCTCCTGCGACGTGGTGGTCACCGAGCCGGCGGCCCGCTGGCATCTGCCGGAAGTCACCAATGGCTGGATTCCGCCTTGGGGCCTCACCGTCCTGTCGGCCCGGTGCGGGCCGGTCGCCGCGCGCCGCCTCACCTGGGGCGCCCGTCCAGTGGACGGGGGCGAGGCCTACCGGCTCGGGGTGGCCGACATTCTCGCCGACAACGCGCTGGAGGCGGCGGTGGAGGAAGCTCAGGCGCTTGCGCGCCTTCCCGCCGAGGCCGTGGCCTCCACCAAGCGCTTCTTCGCCCGGCAGGTCATGGCCCAGGGCGAGGCGGAAGACATGGAGGCCAACCGCCTGTTCGTCGAGGACTGCCGCAGCGCCGCGGCCGCCGCCACCTTCCAGCGCTTCGGAATGACCGCATGAACGTCCCTCTCTCCCTCGCCCGCAGCAAGATGGTCTCCGCCGAGGCGGCGGCCGGTCTGATCCGCGACGGCGACACGGTGGCCTGCGTCGGCGTGATCGGCTGGATCACGCCGGACACCGTTCTCAAGGCGGTGGGGGAGCGCTTCGCCGCTTCCGGCACGCCGCGCGGGCTCTACCTTCTATTTCCGGTCGGCACCGGCGACGCGGTGGACATCCGCGGCATGGACCATGTGGCCCGCGAAGGGCTCATGAAGCGCATCGTGTCGGGCTCCTACATCAACCCCGTCAATCC
>NZ_JBNFNU010000270.1:0-6024 GCF_057364445.1 Xanthobacter sp. BG11Y11_SDJG | reverse complement strand
GCCGAGCAGGGTCAGCGCGCTCACCCGGCCGGCAGGCAGGCGGGCGGCGAGCGCCGCCGCAAGCGTGCCACCGAAGCTGAAGCCGACGAGGCCGTAAGGCCCCGCATCCGCCATGGCGGCGGAAAGGTCCTCGGCGAGGGCGCCGATATAGGCCTCCGGATCGCGCGCGCCGGGCGCGGGGCGTCGCCATAGCCCGGCAGATCGAGCGCGACCACCTCGAAGCTTCGCGCGAGGCGGTCGATATTGGCGATCCAGTGGGTGTGCGAGCCCGAGCCGCCATGCAGCAGCACCAGCGGCCGCCCGGCGCCGAAGCGGCGCACGGCGAGCGCGCCGACGATGGTCGGCGCCGGCGATGCGGCAAGGCGCAGCGGCGCGTTCATGCGGCGTCCGCCTCCAGCGGCTTGCGAGATAGGATTCGATCACCGCCGGGTGCTCGACCACCGCGTCGGGCGCGCCCTCGAACAGCTTCTGGCCGAAATTGAGCACCATCACGCGCTGGCTCAGCTCCATGATGACCTCCACCAGGTGCTCGATCATGATGATCGTCACCCCGGCGCCATGGATGCGGCGCAGCACCTCCATGAGGTCGCCGACTTCGCCGCGCGTGACCCCGCCCATCACCTCGTCCAGCAGCAGCAGGCGCGGGCTGGTGGCGAGCGCGCGGGCGAGCTCCAGCTTCTTCTTCTCGCCCAGTGTGAGCGCACCGGCCGCCACGTGGCGCTTGGCGGTGAGGCCTGTCAGCTCCATGGGCAGCTCCGCCGCCTTGCGGGCGACCTTGAGGCTGTTGGTGCGCGCGCCGGAGAACAGCGCGCCGGTCATCACATTGTCCTCCACCGACATCTCGGCGAACGGGCGCACCACCTGGAAGGTGCGGCCGACGCCGCGGTGGGAGATGCGGTAGGGCGGCAGGCCGACGATCGAACGGCCCTCGAACTGCACGTCGCCGGAGGTGGGGCGCATATAGCCGGTGATGAGGTTCATCAGCGTCGTCTTGCCGGCGCCGTTGGGGCCGATGACGCCCACGAATTCGCCCTGGCCGACGCTGAGATCGACCTCGCTGACCGCCTTCAGGCCGCCGAACGATTTCGAGAGATTGCGCACCTCAAGCATGGAGTGTCCGCCCGCTGTTTTGAGCCTTGCCGATGAAGGCGTCGCGCAGTTCCGGCGCCTCGCGCAGGGTGGCGGCGTCGCCGGCCAGCACGATGCGCCCGGCGGACATCACGTAGCCGCGCGCGCGACCGACAGCGCAGCGTGGGTGTTCTGCTCCACCAGCAGGATGGAGATGTTGGTGGCGGCGATGGCGCGGATCGCCGCGAACACCGCCTGCACCACCAGCGGCGCGAGGCCGAGGGACGGCTCGTCCAGGAGCAGCACCCGCGGGTTCGACATCAGCGCCCGGCCGAGCGCCAGCATCTGCTGCTCGCCGCCGGACATGAGGCCCGAACTCTGGGTCCGGCGCTCGGCGAGGCGCGGGAACAGCGCATAGACCTCGTCCAGCTTGCGCATGCGGTGGGCGCGGGCGTTGCGGTTGAACGAGCCGAGATAGAGGTTCTCCTCCACGGTCAGGTTCGGGAACACCTTGCGGCCCTCCGGCGACAGCGCGAGGCCCGATTCCACGCGCGCATGGGTGGGCAGCGCCAGCAGGTCGACGCCGTCGTAGCGCACCCGCCCCTCGCTCGCCGGCACAAGGCCCGAGAGCACGCCCATGGTGGTGGTCTTGCCGACGCCGTTGGCGCCCAGCAGGCACACCACCTCGCCCTGCCCCAACTCGAAATCGAGCCCCTGGAGCACCGCGGACTCGCCGTAGCCGGCGTGCAGGTTGCTGACCTGAAGCAGCGCGCTCATGGCTTAGCTCCCTGGGTCGAGGCGAGCGGCAGGCGCGCCGCGGGGGTCGGCTTGCGCCGGCCCGGGCCGCCTTGGACCAGCCCGACGAGGCCCTTCGGCAGGAACAGGATGCACACCACCAGGATCAGGCCGAAGGTCAGCTGGCTGACGCCCTCCATGGTGCCGAGCCAGATGCGCGTGCCTTCCGACAGGGCGATGATCGCCACCGCGCCGACCACCGGCCCGGCGATGGTGTGGATGCCGCCGAGGATGGGGGCGATCTGCGACAGGATGGTGGTGTGCAGGGTGAAGGCGACCTCGGGGTCGAGATAGCCGCCGTACCACGCATTGATCGCCCCCGCCGCCGAGGCCATGGCGCCGGAGATCGCCACGACGATCAGCCGCTGCCGGCGCGGGGCGATGCCCAGCATCTGCGCCGCCGCCTCGTTGTCGCGCATGGCGCGGGAGGCGAACTGGAGCTTCGAGCCGGCGATCACCGCCGCCACCACCACGCTTCCCACCGCCGCCAGCGCGCCGAACAGATAGAGCGTGTGCTGGGACGGGCGCAGCTCCTGCTTCAGGAACAGGCCCACCGCCCCGCCCGTCACCTCCGGCACCATGAGCGCGCAGATGCGCAGCCCCTCCGACAGCGCCAGCGTGACGATGGCGAAGAAGATGCCTTTCAGCGAGCCCGTCACCAGCGCCAGCAGCGCCCCCATGACGCCGCCCATGACGAGCGCCAGCGTGACGGTGAGCAGCACCGAGCCGCCGAAGGCGTTGGCCGCCAGCACCGCGGTGTAGCTGCCCACGCCCCAGAAGGCGGAGTGGCCGAGCGAGACCAGGCCGGCATTGGCCATCAGGTTCCAGCTGGTCGCGAGGATGATGAGGGTCGAGATGCGGAACAGCCAGTCGTTGAGCTGCGGCGCGTTCCAGAAGGTGGAGGCGACGAGCGCGAGGGCCGACAGCACGCCGAGGCCGACCATCACGTAGGGGGATCGGATCATGCTTCAGTCCGCCACGGCTTGGCCGATGATGCCGCGCGGGCGCAGCACCAGGACGAGGAACAGGGTGAGGAAGGCCACCGCCTCCGCCCAGCCGGTGCCGTTCGGCACGTAGTAGCTGACCGCGGTTTCGGCGAAGGCGAGCAGGAACGCGCCCAGCACCGCGCCGACGATGCTGCCGAGCCCGCCCAGAACGATGATGGCGAAGCCCTTCACCAGGATGTGGAAGCCCATGAACGGCGTGATGGCGCCGAGGAAGCTCAGGATCACGCCCGTGGCAACGCCGAGCGCCACCGACAGGCCGAAGGCGAGCGCGTACATCTGGTTGACGTTGATGCCCATGAGCACGGCGGCGTCGTGCTGCTCGGCGAGCGCGCGGGTGGCGCGGCCGAACTCGGTGCGCTTCAGCCAGAAGAACAGCGCCAGCACGAGCACCGAGGCGATGCCGAAGCCGATCAGCCGGCCGCCGGAGACGACCACGTCGCCGAACTCGAACGAGGAATAGGCATAAGACGGCACCACCGAGCGCCGTCCGGGCTCCAGATCACCAGCGCGAGGTTCTGCAGCACCAGGCCGATGCCGAAGGTGAGCAGGATCTGGTTGACGTGCGGCGCCTTGAGCACCGGGGCGATGGCGACCTTGAACAGCACCATGCCGAGCACGCAGCCCGCCACCATCAGCACCGGCATGGCGATCAGCGGATCGACGCCGAACGCGACGAACACCGTGAAGGCGCCGTAGGCGCCAAGCATCACCGCCTCGCCGTGCGCGAAGTTGATGACGCGCGTGACCCCGAAGCTCAAAGCGAGCCCGATCACCATCAAGGTGTAGATGCCGCCGAGCAGCAGCGCATCGACGATGAGTTGGGGAAGAAAATCCATCAGCCGGCCTCCGCTTGCGGCGGCCGGGGCGCGATGACCCCGGCCGCCGGGCCTGCACTCAGTAGCTCACGGCCTTGATCTTCTTGGTCTCGGGACCGGGCGGGAACAGCATCACGTTCTTGCCGTTCTCACGCTGGAACACGACCATGTCGGTGAAGGCCTGCTGATTGGTGCCGGACGGCGTCGTGACGAACTTGGCGCGCCCGAGCAGGGTGTTCGGGATGTCCATCTTGCGCAGTTCCGCCGCCACCTCCTCCTTGTCGTCGCCGCCGGCGCGTTCAATGGCGAGGAACAGCAGCATGGCGGTGACGTAGCAGCCGGCGTCCTCGAAGTCGGGCTCCTGGCCGTACTTCTTCACGAACATGGCCTCCCACTCGCTGCTCGGCGGGAACAGCTTGGGGAATTCCGTGTTGCCCGGCCGGTTGAGCCCCGGCAGATAGGTGGTGACGCCCACCCATCCCTCCTGGGCCGGCCCGACCGCCTTCTGCCACTCGTCGAGCTGCGTCGCCGCGGTGCCGATGAGGTAGGGAACCGGCAGCTTGCGGGTGTAGATCTGCTTCGCGAGCGTGACCGCGTCGGTGGTCTGCACCAGGCCGAGCAGGACGTCCGGCTTCACCCGCGAAATCTTGGTGAGCAGCGGGTTCATGTCGGCCGCATTGGTGCGCACGATCTCTTCAAGAACCACCTCGAAACCGGCGTCGGTCAGATACTTCTTGGCGTAGGGCTGGTGCGTGCGGCCGTAATTGTCGTCGGTATAGATCATCGCCACCTTCTGGCCCGCGGGCAGCTGGTTCTTCAGCGCGGCGGCGATGCTCTCGTGATAATTGTAGGCGTAGGGGAAGGTATGGAAGAATTCCGGCTCCTTGCCCACCTCTTCTTCCAGCTTGGTGCTGGAGGAGCCCGGCACGAGCCAGATCGGCTTGCCCTGGCGCCAGGCGGGAATGGCCGCGGCCACGGTGGGCGAGCCGATCGGGCCGGATGATGTAGTTCACCTTCTCCTTGCTCACGAGTTCATTGAACACCGAGATGGTGGCCTGCGATTCCGACTGGATGTCGCGCACCAGAAGCTCGATCTTCTTGCCGGCAACCTTGCCGCCATAGACCTCGGTGGCGAACTCGACGCCGCGCTTGCCGGACGCGCCATAGGCGACGAAGCGCCCGCTCAACTCCATCGGCACGCCGATCTTGATGCTTTCCTGCGCGAGAGAAGGGGTGGCGGCGAGCGCGGTCGCCAGTGCCAGAATGGGCAGGATTCCGCCCGAGGACAGACGATGCATGCGGGGTCTCCCTAAGCGCCGATCTTTGGTTGCTCGTCGGCATGCCCGGGAGTATAGATTTTTGAAACTCGATCCGTCTAGCGGAATCTCAAGAGCAAAAAACAGGGAGACGCAGGTGCCCTACGAGGACGTCCTTTATGAGCAGGAAGGCGGGATCGCCCGCATCACCATCAACCGCGCCGAGGTCCGCAACGCGGTGCGCCCGCGCACCTACGAGGAACTGACCGACGCCATGGCGCGGGCCGCGGACGACCCGGAAGTGGGCGTGGTGGTGCTCGCGGGCGCGGGCGAAAAGGCGTTCTGCTCGGGGGGCGACATCCGCGACCAGTCGAAGCGCGTGCCGCCGGTGGGGCGCAAGCACATGCGCCGCCTGTTCAGCCTCTCCACCGTGATGCGCATGATGGACAAGCCCATCATCGCCAAGGTGCGCGGCTTCTGCGTCGGCGGCGGCAACGAGATCAACCTGTTCTGCGACATGACGGTGGCGAGCGAGGACGCCAAGTTCGGCCAGACCGGCCCGCGCGTCGGCTCGATCCCGATCTGGGGCGCCTGCCAGCTGCTCGCGCGCTACGTGGGCGAGCGCAAGGCGCGCGAGATGGTGTTCACCTGCCGGCTCTATTCGGCGCAGGAGGCGCTCGCCATGGGCCTCATCAACCAGGTGGTGGCGGCCGACGCCCTCGACGCCACGGTCGACGCCCTGTGCTCGGACATCCTCGACAAGAGCCCGCAGAGCATCCGCATCGCCAAGCTGGCGCTCAATGCCGGCTCGGACCGCGACTTCTATTCCGCCTTCTTCCCCAGCGCGGAGCTGCTGGCCTCGATCTACGGCAACGAGGAGAATCTGGAAGGCATCACCGCCTTCCTGGAAAAAGCGCCCCGGCGAACTTCCGCCGCTTCCGGAAGGCGATCTGATGACCCCGCAGCGCTTCACGGATCGCGTCGCGCTCATCACCCGGCGGCGCGCGCGGCATCGGCTTCGCCGCCGCCGAACGCATCGCCGCCGAAGGGGCCGGCTCGCCCTCGCCGACATCGACGCCGCGG
>NZ_JBNFNU010000269.1:0-6097 GCF_057364445.1 Xanthobacter sp. BG11Y11_SDJG | reverse complement strand
ATCGCCGCGCCGAGGACGCCGCCGGTCCGGCGGACGGCGCCAGGCCCGAGGGCAGCGGCCAACGGGACGGTCGCGGGGACTACCCCTGATGCCGACGCGACGCTCGCGGAAAGGCCGCAGCAGGGCGCGCCCGCGCCGAATTAAATGCGAATGATTTGCAATTGCATTTTTGATCGCCTATCTTGATGGTGTTCTTTGGAGCATCGGAGACGCGCAGATGTGCTTGCTCGCACGCAGTTTATTGCCCGGCCTTGCGTTCGCCGCGGTGCTGGCGGCCCTGACCGCCGCCGGCCCCGCCGCCGCCGAGGAGAAGGCCCCAGCGAAATTCAAGGCCGTGACCACCTTCACCGTCATCGCCGACATGGCGAAGAACGTGGCCGGCGACGCGGCGATCGTGGAATCCATCACCAAGCCCGGCGCCGAGATCCACAATTACCAGCCCACCCCCGGCGACCTCATCAAGGCCCAGGGCGCCAACCTCATTTTGTGGAACGGGCTGAACCTGGAGCTCTGGTTCCAGAAGTTCTTCAGCCGACTGAAGGGCGTGCCGAGCGTCGTGGTGTCCGACGGCGTCGCGCCCATGGGCATCGGCGAGGGCCCCTACAAGGGCAAGCCCAACCCCCATGCCTGGATGTCGCCCGAGGCGGCGCTGATCTACGTGGACAACATCCGAGACGCCTTCGCCAAATACGACCCGAAGAACGCCGCCACCTATGCCGCCAATGCCGAGGCCTACAAGGCCAAGATCCGCGCCGCCGCGGCGCCGATCCGCGCCCGGCTCGACACGGTGCCGCCGGAGCGGCGCTGGCTGGTGACGAGCGAGGGCGCCTTCTCCTATCTCGCCCGCGACTTCGGGCTGAAGGAGCTGTATCTTTGGCCCATCAACGCCGACCAGCAAGGCACGCCGCAGCAGGTGCGCCGGGTGATCGACCGGATGCGCGCCGACAAGATTCCGGTGATCTTCTCCGAGAGCACCATCTCCCCCGCCCCGGCCGAGCAGGTGGCGCGCGAGACCGGGGCGCGCTACGGCGGCGTGCTCTATGTGGATTCCCTGAGCGAGCCGGACGGCCCGGTGCCCACCTATCTCGATCTGCTCCAGGTGACCACCGGCACCATCGCCAAGGGGCTCGGCGCGGGGCTGACCCAGTGAACGCGCCGGTCGCTCCCGCTTTGGCGTCCGCCGATGCCGGCGCGGCCGGCTCCGGCCTCTGCGTGCGCGACGTGACCGTGACCTACCGCAACGGCCACACTGCGCTGCGCGACGCCTCGTTCGAGATTCCCACCGGCACCATCACCGCGCTGGTGGGCGTGAACGGCTCGGGCAAGTCGACCTTGTTCAAGGCCATCATGGGCTTCGTGCGGGCGGCGCGGGGCTCCATTTCGATCCTCGGCCAGCCGGTGCGGGCGGCGCTGAAGGCCAACCTCGTCGCCTATGTGCCGCAGGCGGAGGAGGTGGACTGGACCTTCCCGGTGCTGGTCGAGGACGTGGTGATGATGGGCCGCTACGGCCACATGAACCTTTTGCGCATGCCCCGCCCGGCCGACCGCGCGGCGGTCGAGGCGGCGCTCGCCCGCGTCAACATGCTGGAGTTCCGCACCCGGCAGATCGGCGAACTCTCCGGCGGCCAGAGGAAGCGCGTCTTCCTCGCCCGCGCGCTCGCCCAGGACGCCCGCGTGATCCTCCTGGACGAGCCCTTCACCGGCGTCGACGTGAAGACCGAGGACGCCATCATCACCCTGCTGAAGGCGCTGCGCGACGAAGGGCGGGTGATGCTGGTCTCCACCCACAATCTGGGCAGCGTGCCGGAATTCTGCGACCGCACCGTTCTGGTGAAGGGCACCGTGCTGGCCTATGGCCTCACGTCCGAGATCTTCACCCAGGCGAACCTGGAGAAGGCGTTCGGCGGCGTGCTGCGCCACTTCGTGCTGGACGAGAGCCACGCCGCCACCCCCGGCACGCTCGGCGTGCTCACCGACGACGAGCGCCCCCTGGTGCTCTACCGCGACCGCCCGGCCCAGAGCGGCACCGCGGGCTCCAGCGAGGGGCTCGGCTGATGGGAGGACGTGACGGGAAAACCCGGGCGCCCCGGCCGGACTGGAGCGGATCAGCGGAAGGAGAGCCGGGGCCCAGCGCAAAAGTCGCCGCAGGCGGCTCTTTGCCGGCACTGCCGGCGACGGATTGCCTGCTGCGCAGGACTTTCCCCTGGCCCCCGGATCGGCGCTCCAGCTGCGCTGTCGCTTGTCCGGGGCACCGCGCGTCATCCTCCGGCTTGACCGGAGGATCCATCGCGCCGCCGATGCACTGGCATTGGCCGGCGTACGCCGGCTCGTCCCCGTGGATCCCGCGGTCAAGCCGGGGGATGACGGCGCGCGTGCGGAGGGGTTCTGCCCATGAGCCTCTCCCTCCTCCTCGAACCGTTCTCCTACGGCTACATGGTGAACGCCATGTGGGTGTCGGCGCTGGTGGGCGCGGTGTGCGCCTTCCTCTCGGCGTTCCTGATGCTCAAGGGCTGGTCGCTGATCGGCGACGCGCTCTCCCACGCCATCGTGCCGGGGGTGGCGGGGGCCTACATGCTGGGCCTGCCCTTCTCCATCGGCGCCTTCTTCTCCGGCGCGCTGGCGGCAGGCGCCATGCTGTTCCTCCAGGAGCGCACCAGGCTGAAGGAGGATGCGGTGATCGGCCTGATCTTCACCTCCTTCTTCGGGCTCGGCCTGTTCATGGTCTCGCTCTCGCCCACCTCGGTGAACGTGCAGACCATCGTGCTCGGCAACATCCTCGCCATCACCCCGGAGGACACGCTCCAGCTCGCCGTGATCGGCTTCGTCTCGCTGGGGCTGCTGCTCGTCTTCTGGAAGGACCTGATGGTGACCTTCTTCGACGAGAGCCATGCCCGCACCATCGGCCTCAATCCGCTGGCCCTGAAGGTGATGTTCTTCACGCTGCTGGCCGCCTGCACGGTGGCGGCGCTGCAGACGGTCGGCGCCTTCCTGGTGATCGCCATGGTGGTGACGCCGGGCGCCACCGCCTATCTCCTCACCGACCGCTTCCCGCGCCTGATCGCCCTTGCGGTCGCCATCGGCGCCGGCACCAGCTTTGTCGGCGCTTACCTGTCCTATTTCCTCGACGGCGCCACCGGCGGCATCATCGTCGTGCTGCAGACGCTGATCTTCCTCGCCGCCTTCGTGTTCGCCCCCAAGCACGGCATGCTGGCGGCGCGGCGCCAGGCGGCGCTGGCGCTCAAGCGGGAGGCGTGAGGATGGCGACGCTGCTCCTGCCCTTCCAGTTCGATTTCATCGTCACCGCGCTCGTCATCGCCGCTGTGGTGGCGGTGCCCATGGCGCTGCTCTCCTGCTTCCTGGTGCTGAAGGGCTGGTCGCTCATGGGCGACGCGGTCTCCCACGCGGTTCTGCCGGGCGTGGTGCTGGCCTATATCGCCGGCCTGCCGCTGGCCTTCGGCGCCTTCGTCGCCGGCATGGTGTGCGCGCTCGCCACCGGCTTCTTGAAGGACAACAGCCGGGTGAAGGAGGACACGGTGATGGGCGTCGTGTTCTCCGGCATGTTCGGGCTGGGGCTGGTGCTCTACACCAAGATCCAGACCGACGTGCATCTCGACCACATCCTCTTCGGCGACATGCTGGGCGTGAGCTGGGGCGACATCGCCGAGAGCGCGCTCATCGCCGGCCTGGTGACGCTGGCGCTGCTGGCGAAATGGCGCGACCTGCTGCTGAACGCCTTCGATCCCGCCCAGGCCAAGGCGGTGGGGCTGAACACCGCCCTGCTGCATTACGGGCTGCTGGTGATGCTCTCGCTGACCATCGTCGCGGCGCTGAAGGCGGTGGGGATCATCCTCGCCGTGTCGCTGCTGATCGCGCCCGGCGCCATCGCGTTTCTCGTCACCCGCCGCTTCGGCTGGATGCTGGTGACGGCGGTTCTGGTGGCCGTCTCCTGCGCGCTGGCGGGGGTCTACCTCTCCTTCTTCCTCGACAGCGCGCCGGCGCCGACCATCGTGCTCTTGATGACGACGGTGTTTGTCGGGGTGTTCGTGCGGGGGCGGGTGATGGTCAAATCTTTATCTGGGAATGAAATATAGTTGACCACAACCATGATCTTAGAACATGAGCTAATTTTGGATTTGGCCCGGCGATACCCGCCAACAGATCGCCAAGCGACGGTTTCGGCATTCGCCGATTGGATATTTAACATTTCTCATGGAATGAACGGCAATAACCAGAATTCTTTTATTAGAAGCCGTCAGATAGGTATGGGATTTGAAAAGGCGCTAATGAAATTAGCGCGAGAACGGACTGTCCATGCAGGACAAAAACGGACTGTGAATTGATTCACAGAGATCCGTTAAATAGCGAAAATGATAATTTCTTTATTACAAATTTGTCTATAAATGGAGAACCCCTACAAGGGAGGCCGGATATTGTTTTAAAGAATACCCGCTCCAATGAGATTGATATTTTAGAACTCAAATGCTCGCCTAGCCCTGTGCGCCCGTGGCCGAATTTAAAGGTCCAACTATGGTGCTATGGACAAATAGATCAGTGGGCAAAATTTGATAAGATTCGCGTATCCGGGATTGTCTATAATCCAAAATATAGTATCGAAGAACAACGTGATCGGGGGTATCCGAAACGCATTGGTCCGTGGATGATGAGTGACGATAGATTTAATTTAGAATGCCGTGAATTATGGGATATTTATCATGATTGGGTGGTAAAATATTAAGTTAATCTATGACAATTTCTTAGGCCCATTATCCTCCTTGACGCCCCCACCCCACAGGCGTAACCCCATCCGCGGGACACCTCCCCCCAACGGGAGGCGCCCATCTGTAAGGATGGATGACATGACGACGAATCCTGCTCCGGCCTCGCGCCCGGAAAACCCGAACTTTTCCTCCGGCCCCTGCGCCAAGCGCCCCGGCTGGTCGCTGGACCAGCTCTCCGACGCGCCGCTCGGCCGCTCGCACCGCGCCAAGGTGGGCAAGGTCAAGCTCAAGGAAGCCATCGAGCTCACCCGCGAGGTGCTTGAGGTTCCCGCCGACTACCGCATCGGCATCGTCCCCGCCTCCGATACCGGCGCCGTCGAGATGGTGCTGTGGTCCATGCTCGGCGCCCGCCCGGTGGACATGCTGGCCTGGGAGAGCTTCGGCGAAGGCTGGGTGACGGACGTCGCCAAGCAGCTCAAGCTCACTGACGCGCGCACCCTTTCGGCGCCCTATGGCGAGCTGCCCGACCTCACCCAGGTCGACTTCTCCCACGACGTGGTCTTCACCTGGAACGGCACCACCTCCGGCGTCATGGTGCCGGATGCCGAGTGGATCCCGGCCGACCGGGCCGGCCTCACCATCTGCGACGCCACCTCGGCGGCGTTCGCGCAGAAGCTCGATTTCGCCAAGCTCGATGTGGTCACCTTCTCCTGGCAGAAGGTGCTCGGCGGCGAGGCGGCGCACGGCATGCTCATCCTCTCTCCCCGCGCGGTGGAGCGGCTTGAGACCTACAAGCCGGCCTGGCCGCTGCCGAAGATCTTCCGCATGACCAAGGGCGGCAAGCTGATCGAGGGCATCTTCGAAGGCGAGACCATCAACACCCCGTCCATGCTGTGCGTCGAGGACTATCTCGATGCGCTCAAGTGGGCGAAGAACATCGGCGGCCTGTCGGCGCTCCAGGCGCGCTCGAACCGCAACTTCGAGGCCATCGCCCAGTGGGTGTATCGCACCGCTTGGGTGGACTTCCTGGCCAAGGACCCGGTGACGCGCTCCAACACCTCGGTGTGCCTGAAGGTGGTGGATGCGGACGTGACCGCGCTGCCCGCCGACGCCCAGGCGGCGTTCGCCAAGGCCATCGCCTCGGGCCTCGAGAAGGGCGGCATCGCCTACGACATCGGCGCCTATCGCGACGCCCCGCCCGGCCTGCGCATCTGGTGCGGCGCCACCGTCGAGCGCTTCGACGTGGAGGCGCTGACCCACTGGCTCGACTGGGCCTTCAACGAGGCGAAGTCCGCGCTGCCCAAGGCGGCGTGACGGCGAGGGGGCGCGGGGCGCACGTTGCCGCTGGCGCGCCTGGTCCCTCTCCCGTTCGCGGGAGC
>NZ_JBNFNU010000268.1:0-6099 GCF_057364445.1 Xanthobacter sp. BG11Y11_SDJG | reverse complement strand
CCCGCTCACCCCGCCCCGCGGACGTGCCGCTCGCCCCGCCCCTGCGGCCGGTGGATGGAGGCCTTCCGCTCCGGTGCCCGCGCGCTCGCCTCCGGCCAGACCGCCAAGGGCTCGGACGCTCTCGGCTATGCCGCCGCGCAGGGCCATCCCATGGCGCAGTGGAAGCTGGCGCGCATGTATGCGGACGGCGACGGGGTGAAGCGCGACGACGCCAAGGCGTTCCAGTATTACAGCACGATCGCCAACACCCATGCCGAGGACTATCCCGGCACCGCGCAGTCGCGTTTCGTCGCCAATGCATTCGTGGCGCTCGGCTCCTATTATCTGGTCGGCATCCCCTCCGCCGGGGTGAAGCGAGACCCGTCCCGCGCCAAGGACATGTTCTCCTACGCCGCCTCCTATTTCGGCGATGCGGATGCCCAGTTCCTGCTCGGCAAGATGTATCTCGATGGGGTCGGCACGCAGCGCGATGCGCGCAATGCCGGGCGCTGGCTGAGCCTCGCCTCGCAGAAGGGCCAGTACAAGGCGCAGGCGCTGCTCGGCGAGCTTCTGTTCAAGGGCGACGACGGCGTGCCGCGCCAGGGAGCGCGCGGCCTCATGTGGCTCACCATTGCCCGCGAGGCGGCCGCCCGCCCGGACGACAAATGGGTGGTGGACCTGCACGAGGCGGCCTTCGCCGAGGCGACCGCCGACGAGCGCGCGCAGGCGCTGGCCTATCTGGAGAAGTGGCTCTCCCGCCAGCGCCGCTGAGCCGGCGGAGTTCCCCCTCACCCCCCACCCTCTCCCCGCCGGGGAGAGGGAGTCTGTCCCGGCCTGGACCGAGGTCGCCACAGCCGCCGCCCTTTCCCGAGAAGCCGCTTGCCGCCCGTCGGCCCGCGCCGGCCGTCCTCTATAGCCCCCTCTCCCTGAGGGAGAGGGCAGGGTGAGGGGATGCGACGCCGGGCGTGAGCACTGTCTTCCGGCGGAGCCCCCCCTCACCCCCGCCTCTCCCCGCCGGGGAGAGGGAGTTTGCTGGCGCCTGGACCGAGGGCGCCACAGCGCCCTCAGGCTCACCAGTGCGAGGGCGGGCCGGCGACGCCGAGGCCCTGGCGCGAGGCCTCGAAGTCCAGCACCGTGTCCGGGGCGACGTTGGCGACGTTCACGTCCGGCCCGAAGCTCTTCACCAGCAGCTTCTTCAGCGCCTCGATATCGCAGGTCCGCACGTCCGCAATCCAGGGGCCGGGCAATTCGATCATCAGGCGGTCGGGGGCGATGCCGGCACTGAGCGCGGCCAGCATGGCTCGTCGGGAACGCCGTTCTCCACCAGTTCCGCCGCCTCCACCAGAACCAGGTCCGCGCCCGCCGCGAGGCAGACGGCGGACTGCGCGATCATCTCCTGCGCCGTCGTGCGCCGGTCCTTGGCGCCCACTTCCGCGAACACCGACAGGCCGGCGGCCCGCGCCGCGCCGATCTGGGCCGCGCGCTCCTCCTCCGTGAGGGGCACCACGTTGTCGGAAATCTCGATGGTGGAAAAGCCGATGCGCAGCGCCTCCGCATAGAAGCGCGGCAGCGCCTCCGCCCCGAGCGTCGCGAAGACATATTCGTGGAACTGGCCGCCGATGAAGGGGCGGATGTCGGCGGCGTGGTAGAGCGCGAGCTTCTCCTTCAGATAGGCCTCGCCATAGAGCCGGGCGGTGCCGGTCTTGATCTTCACGAGGTCCACATAGGCGCCGGCCGTGCCCACCACATCGGCGGCGGCGTTGAGGCCGAGGCCCTGGTCGATCATCATGGTGAGGCCGGTGCGGCGCGGCTTTTCAAGGCTGCGGCCGGCGGCGGCGGGCACGAAGGCGAAGGGATGCGCCATCACAGGTGCTCCGGGATGAGATAGATCGGGCTCGACCAGGCGCGGTGGCCGTCCTCCAGCGTCAGCGCCACCAGCAGCCGCCGCTCGGCCGCGCTCACCTCGATGTCGCGCGTGATCTCGAGGCTGACCGCGGTGCCCGCGTCGGCGAGCCGCCATGCGGAGAGCTTGCGGTCAAGCTTGCCGCAGTCGACCTCCGTGGGCGCCGCGCCGATGTCGGCGATGGCGCACTGGAGCCGGCCGACCGCCGTCTCCACCGTGATCTCGCCGGCCTCCGCGTCCGCGAGGGTCAGCTCGACGCCGGCGAAATTGCCGGTGGTCACGGACTTCCAGGAGACCGTGTTGCCGTCCAGCGTCGCCGGCTTGTCCGGATTGAAGAAATTGATCTCCTTCACGGCCAGGATGCGGTTGCCGGAAACCGTCAGGCTCCCGTCCCACACCACCTGCCGGAACCGCCCGCGATATTCCGCCCCCGACCAGGCGACGACGATGCGGCGCCCCTTCGGCGCCGCGGCCGCCGGGCGGATGGTCTCGATCACCGTCGTGCCGTCGCGCAGCTCCAGGGCGGCGATGGGGCTCTGGGCCGTCACCTCGACGGAGAGCGCGACCTTGCCGGCGGGCAGGCGCACGATGTCGCCCATGATCGCCTGCGTCGCCGCCCGTCCGGCGGCGCCTGGCAAGGACGGGTCGTCGCGGAACACCTGCGCGCCGTCCGGCAGCGCCGCCTTCACCTCCAGGTCGAGGCGGCAGCCGGTGGTGCCGTAATGGTGGCGCGCACGCATGGCGTCGAACAGGCTCGTCCGGTCGAAGCGCTCGGTGAGGAAGCAGGTGAGGCCGCCCAGCGCGCCGAACATGGAGGCGCCGGGCGGCTCGGCGCCCGGGCGGCCCTTGTGGCCGTCGGAATTGCACACCACGCCCACCCGGTAGCCGAGGCCGAAGGCGTCCGCCAGCAGCCACTCGAAGGTGCCCCAGCTGGAATGCACCTCCACCGCCCGCTCCAGGTCGATGTCGTGGGCGAAGGTGATGTCCGCATAGCGCCCGCCGCAATGGGCCCAGCAGATCACGTCGTCGCCGGAGGTGGCGAGCGCCGCGAACAGGTCGCGCGCGTCCACGCAGTCGGTGGCCTCGTCGCTGCGGTCCGGCACGAGCGCGTGGGAAGAGCGGCGGATGGTGCCGGTCTCGGTGGCGAAGAACACGTTGCGGTCGCCGCCGAGCCCGGTGTTTCCAGACCATTCGTAGCCCGGCACGGTGATGAAGCGGCCGGGCGCGTTGAAGTCCGCCATTAGGGCGTTCAGCTCGGCCCAGAATTCGCCGGTGATCTGGAAGTCGTTGCCCTGGTGCCCGACCGCGTCGATGAAGGCGATGTCGCGGGCAAAGCGCATGTAATCGTGGGCGGAGGAGGAGCCGATGGTCTCCCCGCTCTGGGCGTGCAGGTCGCCCCAGATCCGCATCAGCCCGTCCGAAGGCGCCACCACCAGCGGGTTGGAGCCGGCGAGCCGCGTGCCGTCCGCGTCGAGCACGTCGATGCGCACCGTGCCTTCGGCCTCCGCCTTCAGGGCGTCGACGCGCAGGGAGGATGCGCCGGCCGCGAACGTCGCGGTTTCCGGCAGGCCGGCGAGCGGACCGCTCGCCGCAAGGCGCACGGTGCGCCCACCCACATCGGCGGGGTTGCCCCAGCGGTCTTCGGCGCGGATGCCGAGCCAGGCCGTTTCGCCCGGCGCGCGGCGGGTCGGCAGGACGGCGGTGAAGGAGGTGGCCGGCCCGGCAACGATGGCGAAGGTCGGCTGGTCCGGCACGCGCACATAGTGGCCGCAGGCGATGGGGTCCACCAGCACCTGGAATTCATGGAACGGGTCGGCGAAGGTCTGGAGCCGGTGGCCCGGCGAGCCGCCGCGCGGGTCGCCGAAGCGCACCGTGATGGTCTCGCCTTCCTTCAGGTAGCCCTTCACCACGCGGATCACCAGCGTTCGGTCGAACGGGCGCACGTTCAGCTTGTAGTCGAAGCGGGCGTCGAGCACGGCACCATTGGACGCCTCCACGCTCACGAAGTTCGCCGCTGTCGGGTCGTCGAACTGCGGCTGGCCCTGGTCGGTGGCGAAGCGGAAGCACACGCGCACCGTGCCGGTGTCGTCGATGCCGTAGCGGCCCGCCGTGTAGGTCAGGGTGATGTGCTGCAACGACCCGGCCGGGAACGGCCCGCGCGGGGAAATGTCCACGCTGCCGGCCAGCGTCCGGGGCGATGGTAAGGCGGCTGCGGCACCCAGTTCGGGCGCGCCGCACGGGGCCGGTGGACGAGGGAGACAAAGCGTTCATCGCTGCATGCCCCACTTTCTGAGGGTGTGGGTTTCGAGGGTGCGGAACACGAGGCTCTCGATGGCGAGGCCGATCAGGATCACGGTGAGCAGGCCGGCGAAGACGTAAGGGGTCTCCAGCGCCACCCGGTTCTCGAAGATGAACCAGCCGAGCCCGCCCGAGCGCGAGGAGGCGCCGAACACCAGCTCCGCCGCGATCAGGGTGCGCCAGGCGAAGGCCCAGCCGATCTTGAGGCCCGAGACGATGGCCGGCAGCGCCGCCGGAACCAGGATGCCGAAGATGTAGCGCAGGCCCTTGAGGCCGAAGGTCTGCCCGGCCATGCGCATGGTCTCGCTGACCGACTGGAAGCCGGAATGGGTGTTGAGCGCCACCGCCCACAGCACCGAATGGACGATCACGAACACGATCGACCCCATGCCGAGCCCGAACCACAAGAGCGCCAGTGGCAGCAGCGCGATGGCGGGCAGGGGATTGAACATGGCGGTCAGCGTCGAGAGCAGGTCGTTGCCCACCTGCGTGGTGGCGGAAACCGACACCAGCGCCGCTGCCAGCACCACGCCGATGGCGTAGCCGATGAGCAGAATCTCCAGCGAGAACAGGGTCCGCTCCAGCAGCGTGCCGTTGACGAAGGCATCCCAGAGGGCGACCAGCGTCACCGAGAGCTTCGGCAGCATCAGCTCGTTGTCGAGAAGGGTGGCATAGACCTGCCAGGCGAGGCCGAGCACCACCAGGATGACGATGCGCCGGAACAGGGCGTTCTGGGTCAGCTTCTCGCGCCAGGTGAGCTTGCGGGCGATGTCGCCGATGGCCTCGGCGCCTCCACCTGCCGCTCATAGTCCGGGCGCGGCGGCGGATCACCGGCGACGGGGGAGGCGGGAACTGCGGTCATCAGTGGGCCTCCGCCGTGTGGCCGGGACGCCCGGCGAACAGCATGTCCTCGATGCGGGCCTGAAGCTCGGCGAAGCGCGGCGTCGCCACGGCGTCGAAGCCGAGGCCGGTGGCGTCGAGCTCGGCGCGTACCTGCCCGGGATGGGGCGACAGCACGAGGATGCGCGTGCCGATGATCAGCGCCTCCTCGATGGAGTGGGTGACGAACAGGATGGTGAAGCGCGTGTCCTCCCACAGGCGCAGCAGCTCCGCCTGCATGGTGCGCCGGGTGAGGGCGTCGAGCGCGGCGAACGGCTCGTCCATCAGCAGCACCTCCGGCTCCATGGCCATGGCGCGGGCGATGGCAACGCGCTGCTTCATGCCGCCCGAGAGCGTGTGGGGATGGGCATCGGCGAAGCGCGTGAGGCCGATCTTGTCCAGATAGCCCCGCACCCGCTGCTCGATCTCCGCCCTCGGGAAGCGGGAGTTGACGCGCATGGGATAGGCGACGTTCTCGAACACGCTCTTCCAGGGCAGCAACTGGTCGAATTCCTGGAACACCATCATCCGGTCCGGCCCCGGCCCCTTGATGTCGCGGCCGTTGAGGCGGATGCGCCCTTCCACGGGCGGCAGGAAGCCCGCCACCGACTTCAAAAGCGAGGACTTGCCGCAGCCCGACGGCCCCAGCAGCACGAAGCGGTCGCCGGGATAGACCTTGAACGACACGCGCCAGGTGGCGGTCACCATGCGCTCGCGGGTGGTGTATTGCAGCGAAACGTCGTCCGCGGTGAGCACGGGCACGGCGGGATCGCGGCCGACGGCCGCCGCCGGGGGGGTGAAAGAGGGGGCCGTCATGGGCTTCCTTCAGGCTTTCGCGCCGGCGGCGACGATCAGCGTCGGCCGGTCCGCGGCGGTGGGAAGGACGTCGGACGGCGCATCGCCGATGGCGCCGTCGATGGCGAAGGGCGCATCGAGCGGCACCACGTGCGCCGGCCCGTCGATGGCGCCGAGAGCAAGCGCGGCGCCGGCCTTGGGCAGGAGGATGAGCGCGTCGAGGCCGGCGCCCTTCAGCGCCAGCG
>NZ_JBNFNU010000267.1:0-6104 GCF_057364445.1 Xanthobacter sp. BG11Y11_SDJG | reverse complement strand
GCGCGTCCCGCAGGCGGCAAGAGGGGCGAGCGGGCGCTGAACACCCAAGCCTCCGTCATGCTCCGGCTCGTCCGGGGCCTCCACCGTTCCGCCTGCGCGCGGCCCAAGAATGAAGCGCCGGCCCGGCCGCCGGTGGCTCCCCCCGGACCCGCCGGGGATGACGGCGGTGGGAGGGCGAGCAGCGCTGAAATCACTCACCGGCGTCATGCTTCGACGTGATCGGAGCATCCATGCGCCCGGCGTGGCGTCACCGACCGGCGGCCATGGGCCCTCCGGTCAAGGGTGGCGACGGCGGGTGGGGACGATGACGGCGGGAAAAGCCGGAGAGCGACGGGACACGCACCCCTCGCCCCTCACTCCTGGAGCGCCTCCTCACGCGTGGTGCGGATGGCGGGGACGATCAGCACCGCCAGCAGCGCCGCCGAGGCGATCAGGAAGCCGAGGCTGATGGGCTGGGTGAGGAAGACCGAGGGCTCGCCGCGCGAGATCAGCATCGCCCGGCGCAGATTCTCCTCCATCATCGGCCCGAGGATGAAGCCGAGGATCAGCGGCGCCGGCTCGCAGTCGAGCTTCACGAACACGTAGCCGAGCACGGCCAGCGCGCCCATCAGATAGATGTCGAACACGCTGTTGGCGGCGGAATAGGCGCCGATGACGCAGAACAGCAGGATGGCCGGGAACAGCAGCCGGTAGGGCACCTTGAGCAGGCGGATCCACAGTCCCACCAGCGGCAGGTTGAGCACCAGCAGCATCAGGTTGCCCACCCACATGGAGGCGATCAGGCCCCAGAACAGGCCCGGTCGCTCGCTCATCACCGTCGGTCCCGGCGCGATGCCCTGGATCATCATGGCGCCGATCATCAGCGCCATGGTGGGGTTGGAGGGGATGCCAAGCGTGATCATGGGAATGAACGAGGTCTGCGCGCCGGCATTGTTGGCCGATTCCGGCCCCGCCACGCCGCGGATGTCGCCGTGGCCGAACGTGCGCGGCGGCCTCGCCACCTTCTTCTCCAGCATGTAGGAGGCGAACGAGGCGAGCAGCGCCCCGCCGCCTGGCAGTACGCCGAGGATGGCGCCGAGGCCGGTGCCGCGCAGGATCGCGGGGGCGGAGACCTTCAGGTCGTGCAGGCTCGGCAGCACCCGGCCGATGCGCTGGGCGGTGACGTTGCGGTCCTGCCCGGCCTCCAGGTTGCAGGCCACCTCGGCGATGCCGAACAGCGCCATGGAGAGGGCGATGAAGCCGATGCCGTCGCGCAGTTCCGGAAAGCCCAAGGCGTAGCGCGCGGTGCCGGAATTCACGTCGGTGCCCACGAGGCCGAGCAGCAGGCCAAGCAGCACCATGCCGATGGCCTTGATGAGCGAGCCGCGCGCCAGCACCACAGCGGCGATGAGGCCGAACACCATGAGCGAGAAGTATTCCGCCGGCCCGAACTCCAAGGCGAGATCGGACAGGACCGGCGCGAAATAGGCGATGGCGATGGTGGAGACGCAGCCGGCGAAGAACGAGCCGATGGCGGCGATGCCCAGTGCCGGCCCGGCCCGCCCGGTGCGCGCCATGCGGTAGCCGTCGATGGCGGTCACGACGGAGGAGGATTCGCCCGGAATGTTGACCAGGATCGCCGTGGTGGAGCCGCCATACTGGGCGCCGTAATAGATGCCGGCGAGCATGATCAGCGCCGAATCCGGCGGCAGGGTGAAGGTGATGGGCAAGAGCATCGCCACGCTCGCCACCGGGCCGAGGCCGGGCAGCACCCCCACCAGCGTGCCGAGCAGCACGCCGATGAAGCAATAGGCGATGTTGGCGAGGGTGAGCGCGACCGTGAAGCCGAGTTCCAGATTGGCGAGGGTTTCCACGTCAGCCTCCCGCGCCCGCTAGACGGACGGCCAGACGGGCAGCGGCAGCCCGAGCAGCAAGACGAACAGCAGCACCGCACCCACTGACAGACCCGCCGCGAGCAGCAAAGCGTCGCGGAGCCGGAATTCCGGCTCGACAGGCTGCCCACCAGCACCAGGACCGCGGCCGAGACCATAAGGCCGAGCGGCCGCAGCAGGATCGCGAACAGCACCATGGCCGCGAGCAGCGACAGGAGCGGGCGCAGGTGCACGCGCGGCAGCCCGTCGCCGGCGACGATGAGGCTGCGCACCATCACCGCGAGCCCGACCCCGGCTAGGAGCAGGCCCAGCAGCAGGGGGAAGAAGCCGGCCCCCATGCGCGCCGGCGTGCCCTGGGCGTAGCTCGTGGCGGCCACCGCCGCGAAGGTGGCGCCGAAGGCGGCGAACAGAAGGCCCGCGAGGAAGTCCTTCGTGGATGCGATGCGCATGGTTCCCCTCATCTCTCCGCGCCGACGGGCCGGGATGCCGCGGCCGCCGCCCGATGGCGATCGGACGGCGCGGCGGGCCACGGACGGGAGCGGTCCTGCGGGGGGCGCCGCATGGTTCGCGCGGCGCTTCCCCTCGATAGGTCTCTCGGTCGGAAGGTCGGGGCGCGGCCGGCTCTCCGGCCGGTCCGCGCATGTCTCCGCCCGCCGCAGGGAGGCGGGCGGCAGGCGTCGTCAGGGCCTGTCCTCAGGCCATTTCGTAGCCGAGGATCGCCTTGATCTCGAGGAAGTCCTCGAGGCCATAGATGCCCGCCTCGCGGCCGTTGCCGGACTGCTTGTAGCCGCCGAAGGGGGCCTCCACGTCCTGCAGCTTCCCGTGCGGGGCGCCGTTGAGATAGATGCGGCCGGCGCGCAGCTCCATGCCCACCTCGCGCGCCTCCTCCAGCGAGCCCGCCCACACATAGCCGGCGAGCCCGTAGATGGTGCCGGTTGGCGATCGCGATCGCGTCGGCCTGTCTTCTTACGGCTGTCGATGGACACAGCCGGGCCGAAGATCTCCTGCTGGGCGATGGTCATGGCCGGCGTCACGTCGGAGAACACGGTGGGCTTCACATAATAGCCGCGGTTGAGCCCGGCGGGCCGGCCGAGGCCGCCGGCGGCGAGCGTCGCGCCTTCCTCGATGCCGATGCGGATCAGGTTCTGCACCCGCTCGAACTGCGCCTCGCTCACCAGCGGGCCGAGGCGCGTGCCTTCGGCGAGCGGATCGCCCACCACCACGCCTTCCGCGGTGCGCCGGGCGATGGCGGTGGCCTCTTCGAGCTGGTCCTGGTGGATCAGCATGCGGGTCGGCGCCTGGCAGGACTGTCCGGTATTGGTGAAGGCGCGCAGCGTGCCGGCCGAAACCGCGGTCTCGAGGTCCGCGCCCGGCAGGATGATGTTCGCGGACTTTCCGCCCAGTTCCTGGTGCACGCGCTTCACCGTGTCAGCGGCCGCCTTGGCCACCAAGATGCCGGCCCGGGTGGAGCCGGTGAACGACACCATGTCGATGTCCGGATGGCGCGAGATCGCCTCGCCCACCGTCGGCCCGTCGCCGTTGACGAGATTGAACACGCCCTTGGGCAGGCCCGCCTCGTGCAGGATCTCGGTGAGGATGATGGTGCTCAGCGGCGCCATCTCGGACGGCTTCACCACGCAGGTGCAGCCGGCGGCGAGCGAGGGCGCGAACTTCGAGGCCACCTGGTTGATGGGCCAGTTCCACGGCGTGATGAAGCCGCACACGCCGATCGGCTCGCGCACGATCTTCGTGGTGCCGCCGAGCATGTGGCCGAAATCGTAGTCCTTGAGGACCTTGGCGGCCTCCTTGAAGTGCTCCAGCGTGGTGTTGGTCTGCACTTGCAGGGCGAACCAGAGCGGCGAGCCCATCTCGGCGGTGATGGCGCGGGCGAGGTCGTCCATGCGGCTCTCGAACACCGCGATGATGCGGTGGAGCAGCGCGAGGCGCTCCTCCTTCGTGGTCTTCGAGAAAGTGGTGAACGCGGCGCGCGCGGCCTTCACCGCCCGGTCCACGTCCTCGGCCCCGCCCATGCTGATCTGGCCGGCCGGCTCCTCGGTGGCCGGGTTGATGACGTCGAACAGCGAAGGCGCGACCGGGTCGACCCATTCGCCGTTGATGTAGAACTTGGTGTTGTGGCTCATCGCAGTCCTGCTCCTCGGGGGAGGCCCCCGGCACTGGCCGGGGGAAGGGGAGGGGTCGTCAGGCGCCGCGGGAGAGCGGCGGGTTGGCATAGCCCGGCGTGACGTGGACATCGAGCAGATACGGCTTGCCGGCGCGCACGGCGGCGAGGCCCCGCTTCAGCGCCTCCTCCAACTCGGCGACGGTCTTGATCGGGCCTTCGGCCTCCACGCCCTGGCACCGCGCCATGCCGGCGAGGTCCACCACCGGCTCGTCCATGCGCTGGCCGATCCAGCGGTTCTCCACCGGGCGGGCGCGCGCCTTGGCGACCGCCTCCTGGTGGATCTCGTCGTTGAAGTTGGAGCGGTTGTTGGAGACGATGAACAGCGCCGGGATGCCGTAATGCGCGGCGGTCCACAGCGCGGTGACGCCCTGGAGGAAGTCGCCGTCGCCCAGCACCGAGACCACCGGGCGGCCCGCGTCCTTGAGCGCCAGCGCGACGCCCACCGTCAGGCCGGGGCCGGCCGCGAGGCCGGCGCCGCCGTCATGCCCCATGAAGTCGTAGGGATCGCGGAAGTGGTAGGCGTCGCCCGCCCAGCCGATGGTGACATGGGCGAGGGTGAAGGTCTCTTCGCCCCGGGCCTTGGCGAGCGCGATCTCGATGTCGCGCGGCGCCAGCTCGGTGGCGGCGTTGGCACTGTAGGCCGGCACCGGATAGGTGTTGCGGCTCGTCCCGTCCCACTTCGCTTTGCCCGCGAGCTTCGCCTCCAGCAGCGCCAGAACGTCCTCCACCACCGTGTCGGCGCCGGCGGCGATCGGCACGTCCACCGGCGGCAGGGCGAAATAGTCCATGCTCCAGCCCCGGTGCAGCGCCGCATCGAGCGTCACATGGGCGATCTTGGCCGGATAGCTCTCGGTCGCGCGGGTCATCTGCAGCAGGAAGCCGTTGAGGTCCACCCAGTCGAAGGAGACGATGACGTCCGCCTTGCGCACGATCTCCTTGGCGGTGGGGCTCAGCCAGTAGAAGGGCGGCACCACGTGCAGGCCGTGGTCGGTGGGGAACACCGCGCGCTCGCGGATCGAGGTCATCACCGAGGCGCCGGACAGCTCGGCGAGGCGCACGCGGCGATCCCAGGCGGCCTGGTCGCGGCCGGCGCGGCCGAACAGGATCAGCGGGTTCTCGGCCTCGGCGAGCATCTCGGCCACCGCCTCGATGTCCGCCGGATTGGCGCGCGGCGTTGCTGCGGGCTGGTAGCGCGCGGTGCTCGGGATCGCCTGCGGCTCGTCGAGCTTCTGCTCCTGGAGCCCGGCATCGAGGCAGATATAGACCGGCGCGGTGGGCTGGGAATTGGTGAGCTGATTGCCGCGCAGGAACGCCTCGACGATGCCGTGCGGCGAGCGTGGCTCGTCGTCCCACTTGATGTAGTCGCGCAGCAGCGCGCCCTGGTCCTTGGCGGTGTGGATCCAGTCGATCCAGGGGCGGCGCTTCTCCGGAGCAACGGGGCCGGTGGCGCCCACGACGATCATCGGCGCGCGGTCGCACCAGGCGTTGAAGATGCCCATGGCGCCGTGCAGCAGGCCCACGTTCGAGTGCAGCACGCAGGCCATCGCCTTCTCGGTCACCTTGGCGTAGCCGTGGGCGATCGAGACCACGTGGTCCTCGTTGAGGCACAGCAGCATCTGCGGCGCCTCGTTGCCGAGATGGTTGACGAGGCTGTCATGGAAGCCGCGATAGCTCGCGCCCGGATTGAGCGAGATGTAGGGGATGTCCAGCTCGCGCAGCATGCGGGCGGCGACGTCGCTGCCCCATTCGGCGGCGTTGGAGGGCGTGACCTTGGGGCGTTCGATCTGCTTCATTCGCTCGTCTTTCTGGACTGGAAGAGGGTGCAAAGGACGGGCCAGGCGGCTGTCCGCGCGCTATCGGGCGGGCAGGCCGGCGGGTGCCGGCAGGCGCAGGGTGGACAAGGCGGTGCACGGGCCGACGGGTGCCGCTCTGCGCAGCAAATGCGGACCGAGGCTGGTGAGGGACGCGCAGCCGAGCAGCGCGAGCGCCGTGTGCAGCTCCGCGCCGAGGATCTCGATGAGGCGGCGACGCCGGCTTCCCCGCCGGCCGCC
>NZ_JBNFNU010000266.1:0-6119 GCF_057364445.1 Xanthobacter sp. BG11Y11_SDJG | reverse complement strand
CCCTGGCCGGCCGGCAGGGGGCGGAAGCGCACCAGCCGGCTGTCGGCGACGCCCGCCTGCCGGTGCACCAGCGCCGCGCGGTAGCGCGGATCGGCGAACAGGGCGACGAACGCAGCCGGGCTCGGATATTCGGCGATGAAGGCGATGTCCCACGCCGTTCCCGCCGGGCCGACGAGGCTCAGCTCGAAGCCGCCGCGCCAGACGATGCGCCCGCCGAGATCGGCCAGCACCGGAGCGCTGAGCCGGCCATAGGCGCGGTAGGCTTCGAGGCCGGTCGCCGGGCGCCGGTCCTCATACGCCGCCTGAACGCGCAGCCGGATCAGGTTCAGCATGTGCACCGGGCCGGGCCGTCGTCGGCGCGGAACGCCTCGAACACCGGCTTGGCGAAGCTGGTATAGGCCTCCATGGCTCACGCTCCCGCCAGCGCCGACCACCGGCGGGATAGTCCGGCGCGCGCGGCGATCCAGGCGTCGAGCCCCTCGCGCAGGTCGGCGGTGGGCGCCATGCGGGCGAACTGCTCCGCCTCCACCGCCAGCCCCTCGGCGATCGGCAGATTGATGCCGCGCGTGACCGCCGCGAGGATGGTGGCGACGGCGAGCGGGGAGTGCACCAGGATCGCCTCCAGCATGGCGCGCGCCGCCGACAGCAGGTCTTCGTGCGGCACCACCGCGTTAACGAGGCCGAGTTCGAGCGCCCGCTCGGGCAGGAACGGCGCGCCGGTGAGCAGCAGCTCCATGGCGCGCTTGCGGCCGGCAAGGCGCGGCAGGCGCTGGGTGCCGCCGAAGGTGGGTGGCATGCCGAGGCGGATCTCGGGCTTGGCGAACAGCGCCCGGTCGCTGGCGATGGCGAGCGGCGCCGCCTCCGTCACCTCGCACCCGCCGCCGAAGGCGAGGCCGTTGACCGCCACGACGATGGGCTTGCGGTAGGCCTCGACGCGCGCCGTCAGCCGCTGTCCGCGCGCCACGAAGTCCCGCAGCGCCGCCTCCGGGCTCTCGGCCACCGAGCGTGCGAACTCCGGAATGTCGCCGCCCGCCGAGAAGGCGCGGTCCCCGGCGCCGGTGAGGATGACGCCGCGCACGCCGTCGTCCGCCTCGATGGCGTCCAGGTGGCCGAGCAGCGCGTCGATGGTCGCGTAGTTGAGCGCGTTGAGCTTCTCCGGGCGGTTGAGCGTCAGCGTCGCGATTGTCCCGGTGCGCGTGATGAGAACCGGCTGGGTCATGGGGTCACTCCTCCTGATGCGTTGGCGGGAGGATGGGCGACCGGCGCGGTTGAGTATACTCACTGGTCAGTATACATTGGCGCCATGCCGAAGCCCTCCGACACCCGCGCCCGCATCATCGACGCCGCCTCCCGCCTGTTCTACGCGGAGGGGATCGGCCGCGTGAGCGTGGACGCCGTCGCTGAGAAGGCGGGGGTGACGAAGCGCACACTCTATTACCATTTCGAGAGCAAGGACCAGCTGGTCGCCGCCTATCTCGACGCCCGCGACCAGCCCAACCTCAAGCAGATGGCGGGCTGGTACGCCGCCGCCGAGGGCGGCCGGCGAGAAGGTGGCGGCGATCTTCGCCGCGCTGGCGCGCGCGGCGCGCCATCCCAAATGGAAGGGCTGCGGGTTCCTGCGCACCACGGCGGAGCTGGCCGCCATGCCGGGCCATCCGGCGGTGAAGATCGGCGCGCGCCACAAGAGCGCATTCGCGGCCTGGCTGGCGGGCGAACTGGCGCAGGCGGGCTTCTTGGCGCCCGAGGCGCTGGCGCGCCACATCCTCCTGCTGCTGGACGGCGCCTTCTCCGCCTCGCTGGTGCACCGGGACGCCAGCTGGTTCGAGGCGGCGGGCGAGGCCGCACGGGCGCTTCTGGCGGCCCATCCGCGGGCGGGAGCGGGCGACGCGGCCGCCTGAGGAGCGCCGCCGGAGCAGCGTCTTTTTGGCGCCCGGCCGGAACGGCCAAGGTTCGCGCAAGTCATCGCCGCGCAACGCCAGTGTCCGCGCCAGACCTTGCCGGAATACGGCCAAATCATGGCCGGCACTGATGCGCGCCGGAGCGCGACCTAGCCCTATTTTACCCCGCTTTGTCGCTGCCAAGTCGGGTTCCGCCTTTTCGGCGGTGCGGAAAGCGGTTAAGGAGAGGCGGGAACTTTCGGGGGCTGCACCTGAGATCGAGGAGCCGTAGGCTTGGCGCGCACCACCTTCCTTTCGCCTGCCATCTTTGCGCCTGCCATCCTTGCGCCTGCCTTGCGCACGCTCGCGGCCTTCACTGTCGCTCTGGCGGGCCTGGCCATGGCGGGGCTGTCCGGCGCGCAGCCGCGCGCGCCCATCCCTATCTCCTGGTGGAGGCCGATAGCGCCGCGTGATCGAGCAGCAGGATGCCGGCGCGCCGTGGTATCCGGCCTCCGTCACCAAGCTCATGACCGTCTATGTCGCGCTGTCGGCGGTGAAGGACGGGCGCGTGACCATGGACACGCCATTCACCGTGTCGGCGCTCGCGGCCTCGCAGCAGCCCTCCAAGATGGGCTTCCCGCCCGGCACCAAGGTCACCCTCGACAACGCCCTCAAGATGCTGATGGTGAAGTCCGCCAACGACATCGCCGTGGTGATCGCCGAGGGTGTCGGCGGCTCCATGCCGGCATTCGTGGCCGAGATGAACGCCACCGCCCAGCGCCTGGGCATGACCGGCACGCACTATGAGAACCCCAACGGCCTGCCCGACCCCGACCAGGTGACCAGCGCCCGCGACCTGGCGCTGCTCGCCCGCGCCATCATCTATCACTTCCCCGAGCACGAGATGCTGTTCCGCATCCCGGCGATCCGGTTCGGCAAGATCGTGCTGCGCAACTACAACCGCCTGATCGACCGCTATCCCGGCGCGGACGGCATGAAGACCGGCTTCATCTGCGCCTCGGGCTTCAACCTCGTCGCCACCGCCACCCGCAACGGCAAGCGCCTGATCGCGGTGGTGCTGGGCGCCTCCTCCGCGGTCGGCCGCAACGAGGAAGCGGCGGTGCTGTTCGAGAAGGGCTTCCACCATTCCTGGCCGATCTTCGGCGGCGGCGCGAGCCTCGCTTCGCTGCAGAATGCCGGCGGCCCGCCCACCGACATGCGCGACGTGGTCTGCAACGCCAAGCGCAGGGGCACCGCGGCGGAGAACGAGGACGAGCTGGTGGCCGCCCAGAACGATAGCGGCTCGCCCTTCTCCTTCGCCGCCCCGGTGCAGTTCTCCGGCGCCGTGCTGCTGCAGCAGCAGCTCCCGCCCTCCATGCCGCCGGTGCGGGTCTATGCGGGCGTGAGGGCGCCGGCCGCCGACACGGACACCGGCATCGCCAGCGCCGAAAAGCCGAAGAAGCCCGCGGCCAAACCAAGCGCAGTCGCCTCGGCGTCCTCGGGGGCCAAGGACGGCGCAAAGGACGGGGCGAAACCCGCTGCCGCCGCCAGCACGAAGAAGCCGGTCGATCCCAAATCCGCCCCGGTGACGGCCGGTGCGGCGCCGGCCACCAAGCCGAAGCCGAAGCCCAAAAGCGAGACCCAGGCAGCGCCGCTGCCGCCGTCCAAGCCCCAGGGCTGAGCACCCGCGCGGCGCGCCCGCCGCCGTGACGGCGCAAGAGCGCGACGGGAGCGCGACGGGAGCGCGACGGTGGGGAATCGTGCTAGATCGAGCCCATGCCCGATCCCAGCGTCCCCGACCCCAGCGCGTCCCGTGCGCAAGACACCAGCGCGCAAGACACCAGCGCCCCAGACTCCAGCGCCTCCGCGCTGCGCCGCCGCCCGCCCCCGCCGATCCCCGTGACGGTGCTCACGGGCTTCCTCGGCGCCGGCAAGACCACCTTGCTCAACCGCCTGCTCGCCGATCCCGCGCTCGCCGACACCGCCGTGCTCATCAACGAATTCGGCGAGATCGGCCTTGACCATCTGTTCGTGCGCGAGGTGAACGAGGGGGTGGTTCTGCTCTCCTCCGGCTGCCTGTGCTGCACCGTGCGCGGCGACCTCGTCGCGGCGCTGGAGGACCTGCTGCGCGGGCGCGACAACAACCGCCTGCCGCCCTTCTCCCGCGTCATCGTCGAGACCACCGGCCTCGCCGATCCGGCGCCGATCCTCCAGACGCTGATGGGCCACCCCTATCTGGCTCTGCGCTACCGCCTCGACGGGGTGATCTGCGTGGTGGACGCGGTGAACGGCGCCGCCACCCTCGATGCCCATGAGGAGGCGGTGAAGCAGGTGGCCGTGGCCGACCGCATCGTGCTCGCCAAGTCGGACCTGCTTGCGGGAGCGGAGGGCGAAGCCGTACGTGCCGCTCTGGCCGCCCGCCTGCGGCACCTGGCGCCCGCCGCCCCCATCCTCGACGCCGCGGCGGGCGAGGCGGACGCCGCGCATCTGCTCGAAGCCGGCCTCTACGATCCCTCCGGCCAAGATCCCCGACGTCGCCCGCTGGCTCGCCGCCGAGCAGGTGGCCGCGGCGCAGGAGGCGGGCGGCCAGGCGCCCGATCCCAACCGCCACGACGCCCGCATCCGCGCCTTCACGCTGGCCACCGACGCGGCGATCCCGCTGGCGACGCTCGACCTGTTCCTGGAGCTGCTGCGCGCCACCCACGGCGCCAAGCTGCTGCGCATGAAGGCGATCGTGAAGGTCAAGGAGCATGTGGAGATGCCGCTGGTGCTGCACGGCGTGCAGCACCTGATGCACCCGCCCGCGCGCCTTCCCGCCTGGCCGGACGACGACCATCGCACGCGCCTCGTGATGATCGTGCGCGACCTCGACCCGAAGGTGATCGAGCGCCTGTTCCACGCCTTCCTCGGCGTGCCGCAGGTGGACGCGCCGGACGCCGCCGCGCTCGCCGACAACCCCCTTTCGCCACCCGGACTGCGCCCATGATCAACGCCCCCGCTGCCGTGCTCGGCTTCTGGCTGGCCGCCGGGCCGGACAAATGGTTCACCGCCGACCCCGGCTTCGACGCCGAGGTGCACGCCGCCCTCCTGCCGCTGCACGAGGCCGCGGCCGCCGGCCGGCTCGACGGCTGGATCGCCACGGCCGACGGCGCGCTCGCTCTCGTCCTGCTGCTGGATCAGGTGCCGCGCAACGTGTTCCGCGGCACGCCGCGCGCCTTCGCCACGGACCCTGCCGCGCTCAAGGTCGCGGAGACGGCGCTGGCGCGCGGCGACGACGATCCCGCCCGGCTCGGGGACTATGCCGCGCTGACGAACTTCTTCTATCTGCCGCTGATGCACGCGGAGGATCCGGCGCGGCAGGCGCGCTGCGTCGACCTCTACCGCCGGGCCGGCGACGCGGACGGGCTGAAATACGCGCTGATCCACCAGGAGATCATCGACCGCTTCGGCCGCTTCCCGCACCGCAACCCCATCCTCGGCCGCCATATGCGGCCCGAGGAGCAGGCCTATCTGGACCAGGACGGCTTCAAGGGGTGAGGCGGGCGACGACGCCTTCCGCCGCCGCCCGCCCGGTGGAGAAGCAGGCCTGCAGCAGGTAGCCGCCGGTGGGCGCCTCCCAGTCGATCATCTCGCCGCACACGAAGGTGTCGGGGCGGGTGCGCAGGGCATAGTCCCGCCCCACCTCCGACCAGGCGATGCCGCCGGCGCTGGAGATGGCGCGCGCAAGGCCGGACGTGCCGGTGACGGTGACGGGCACCGCCTTCACCAACGTGGCGAGATGCGCGGCGTCGCGCGGCCCGTCCGGTCCCAGCGCCTCGCGCACCAAACCGGCGGCCGGCGGGGCGAGGCCCGCCGCCTTGCGCATCAGATTGGAGAAGGAGAGCTTGCGCGGCGCTGCGGCGAAGCGCGCGGCGAGCAGGTCCGCCTCCAGGTCCGGGCGCAGGTCCACCAGGAGCCGGGCCGGGCCGTCCTGTGTCGCGCGCCGCAGGCGCTTCGACAAGGCGTAGACGGCGCCGCCCTCCAGGCCCTCCTCGGTGACCATCGCCTCGCCGCGCACCCGGATGCCGTCGATGGCGAGGGCGATGCGCTTCAGCGGCGCGCCGGCGAAATGGCTGCGGTAGGGCTCCGACCAGGGCACGCGGATGCCCATGTTGGCGGGCGCGAAGTCGGTGACGTGTATGCCCTTCTCCTTCAGCAGCGCCTGCCAGGCCCCGTCCGAGCCGAGGCGCGGCCAGGAGGCGC
>NZ_JBNFNU010000265.1:0-6139 GCF_057364445.1 Xanthobacter sp. BG11Y11_SDJG | reverse complement strand
GCTCTCGGCCGCGAGCCGGGGAGCGCCTCGCCGCGCTCGCGGCGCCGCCGCGCGATCTCGCCATCGTGGTGGCCGACGGGCTCTCCTCCGCCGCCATCCATGCCCACACCGCGCCCTTCCTTTCCGCGCTGAAGCCTTGGATCGCGCGGCAGGGCTGGAGCCTTTCGCCGGTCGCGATCGCCGCGCAGGCGCGGGTCGCCCTGGGCGACGAGGTGGGCGAGCTTCTCCACGCGCGCGCCTGCCTGCTGTTGGTGGGCGAGCGGCCGGGCCTGTCCTCGCCCGACAGCCTCGGCCTCTACCTCACCTTCGGTCCCAGGAGGGGCCGCTCGGACGCCGAGCGCAACTGCATCTCCAATGTGCGGCCCGAGGGTCTTTCCTACGACCTCGCCGCCTTCAAGCTGGCCTGGCACCTCGTGCAGGCGCTCAAGCTCGGCCTCACCGGCGTCGACCTGAAGGACGAGAGCGACCTGCTGCTGGCGGATGGGAGGCCGCCCGCCGCCTTGCCGCGGTGACCCTGGGTAAATCTCTGAACGGAATGCCTTTTGCTCTCCCGTGAGGTATGCATCGCGCACGATGCAGTCCCGATACGGAAAGGCCTGAGTCATGGCTGAGCGCAAGCAGGCGGGCGTGACCTATACGAGCGTCGACGGCGCCTATTTCGAGCAGCGGGCGCTGAAGCGCCATGCGCGGGTCTGGTCGCTCTGGGCGCTCGGCGTGGGCGCGGTCATCTCGGGGCATTTCTCGGGCTGGAACCTCGGCCTCGCCTCGGGCGGCTGGGGCGGCATGCTCATCGCCGCGATCATCATCGCCGTGATGTATCTCGGCCTCACCTTCTCCATCGCCGAGATGTCGCCGGCCCTGCCGCACACCGGCGCGGCCTATTCGTTCGCCCGCACCACCATGGGGCCGTGGGGCGGCTTCATCACCGGCCTGTGCGAGAACGTGGAATATGTCATCACCCCGGCGGTGGTGGTGTCGTTCATCGGCTCCTATCTCGGCTCCATCTTCGGCACGCCCACCGCCTTCCAGCCGGTGTACTGGATCTTCGGCTACGCGATCTTCGTCGGCCTCAACATCGTCGGCGTGGCGCTGTCGTTCCGGGTGACGCTGGTGGTCACGCTCGCCGCGCTCGCCTGCCTCGTCGCCTTCTGGGTCAGCGCGATCCCGGTCGCCGACGTCTCGCGCTGGGCGCTCAACATCGGCGTCGGCCCGGACGGCACGGCGGTCGAGCTGCCGAACGGCGGCGGGCCGTTCCTGCCGTTCGGCATCGGCGGCGCGCTGGCGGCGCTGCCGTTCGCGGTGTGGCTGTTCCTCGCCATCGAGCAATTGCCGCTGGCGGCGGAGGAATCGGTGGACCCGAAGACCGACATGCCCAAGGGCATCATGCTCGGCATGGCGACGCTGATCGTCTCCGCCTTCATGATCCTTTGGCTCAATTCCTCGGTGGCCAACGGCGCCTTCGGCCTCTCCACCTCGCTCGAGCCGCTGCTCGACGGCTTCAAGGCGCTCTACGGCGACGGGCTCGCCAAGGTCCTGGCGGGCGTGGCCGTGATCGGCCTGATCGCCTCGTTCCACGCCATCATCTATGCCCAGGGGCGGCAGATCTACTCGCTCTCGCGCGCCGGCTACTTCCCGCGCGGGCTCTCCCTCACCCATGGCGGGCGCAAGACGCCGCATGTGGCCATGGCCGCAGGCGCGGCGGTCGGGCTCGCGATCATGCTCGTCATCTGGTTCGCGCTGGGAGCCGAGGCGGGCGCGGCGGCGATCGGCGGCACCCTGCTCAACATGGCGGTGTTCGGCGCCATGCTGTCCTATGTCATGCAGGCGCTGTCCTTCATCCTCCTGCGCAAGAACATGCCGCAGATCGCGCGGCCCTACCGGAGCCCCTTCGGCATCCCGGGCGCGGTGCTGACCATCGCCATCGCCCTCGTCACCATCGCCTACCAGCTCGCCGATCCCGTCTACCGCAACGGGGTGATCGGGGTGGCGATCTGGTTCGCGGTGGGCATCGCCTATTTCGCGGCGTTCGGGCGGCACAAGCTGGTGCTCTCCCCCGAGGAGGCGTTCGCCCTCTCCAAGGGCACGGCGGAATACCGGAGCGATTGACCGAGCAAGTCCGCGCCGACGCCGCGCCGACGCTCACCTCTGCGCGCCGTTGATCCCGTAAAGACGCGCCAGCAATTCTGCCTGGCGCCGGGTCCCGGTCTTGGCGAAGACCTGCTTCAGATGGGCTCGGGCCGTCTCGTAGGAGATGTTGAGGGTTGCGGCGATCGCCTGCAGGGAATGGCCCGCCACGAGCGCCATCGTCACCTCCATCTCCCGCGACGTGAGATTGAAGGTCGCCGCCAATTGCTCTGCGGGCGGTGTGCCCCCCTGCCGCTCCTCGCTCAGCAGCAAAGTCACGGTCGGCCCGGCGAAATAGCGTTCGACCAGGCTCTGCCCGGAACTGGCGAGCGTGACCTTCAACGGCGCTCCCGCGCGGCGGATGATGCGGGTCAGGGTCCGCGGCCGCGCGCCCTGGGGCACGCCCAGTTCAACCATCTGGCGGAGCGCGTCCTCCAGGGCCTCATCCGCAAGCCGCAGGCGGTCGGCCGCATCCCGGCGCACGCCGTCGCCGCCTTCCAGGATGGCGTGCGCGGCGTCGTTGAGCCACTGGATCTTCCGTCCTGGACCGACGCGGATCACACCGGTTTCATGGGCCGCAAGCGCCTGCCCCATCGCCAGCAAGGACGAGCGCTCCTGAGCCTGGCCATAGATCTTGAAAACCCGGGTCAAATGGGGCGCGAGCCGGGTCAGCATGTCGGCGGCACGCTGTTCGTCCGCCTCATCCTGTCTGGCACCGATGACGCTCAGGAGGAAATTCAGCGACCCGGACCGCTGCAGCGTGATGCCGATGCCCGACTCGATGCCGAACAACTTCAGAAGATCATTGTAGTATTCAGACTTCCTCACGTCGGCGAACGGAACCATGAACTCGGAACGCACACCCAGACCGATCGGCCTCTTGTGCAGATTCTGCATCCACAGATTCTTGGGCGCATACTGGGATAGAGGCGCTCGAATTCGCGGTCCACGCCGTGCGAGAGCGAAATCGACCCGGCCGCGGAGAATTCGTCGTGGAAGAACAGGGTGCTCTGGCCATTCGGGGTGCAGGTGGCGAGTTCCCTGAGGAAGTCGCCCCAGGCGCCCTCATCGACCAACGCAGCATAGATGAGATCGATCAGCCGGCTTTCCAGGCGATCGAACTGCGGCGATCCCAGATCCATGGCGCCCCGACCCATGGCGACGGGGCCCACGACTACCGGACCATCGCCATCTCCATCGCTGGTTGACGCCGGCCGCTGGATCGATTGTCCGAATGCCGACCGACATCAGTCGCGATTGTCTGTGGGGCGGGCGCCAACGCACCCCCCATTTGGGTCGTGCCGGCCGCAAATCGCGGCGGAGGGACGGGCAACAGGGTGTGGCGCCCGCCCTTGTTCTACAAACCAGGCGATGCAACGCGCGCCGCCCGGCCGCGCTCAGCGCAGGGGCTCCACCGACACCACGCGGAAGGTGTGGATTTCGTCCTCGTCTTCGCGGACCGAAACGTATTCGCCGACCTCGAACTTTTCCTCGCCGAAGCGGTAGCCGGCCTCGTCGTCGTCCGTGCCGTGGATATCATAGCGGAAGGCCCAGCTGCCGCCGGGGCGGCGCACCAGATGGCCGCTCTCGGCCGCCTCGTCCGGGCGGAAGCGCAACACGCGGCAGGCGTCGCGGTGCTTGGCCCAGAGCGCCGGGTCGATATGGCCGCTCTCGTCCAGCGGCGCGACGAAGCTGTAGCCGAAATTGCGCGCGCCCTCGGGATGGCCCTTTTCGCGCGCAAGCTCCAGCCGGATCTGGCGGAAGCCGGGGGGCAGTTCGGTCATGGGCGTCTCCTCGATGGCGGAACAAAAAGCGGGCGGGCGCGTTGATCAAGTGGCCGGTACGGCCGCGCCCGGCAGCGCGCGCCGGATGGCCTTCAGTTGCCCTGTAGAGTGATTATCTCGCGCGCTGTTTGACGTGGCGCAAGGACCCATTCGGCGCGAGTGAGGATTTTGGAGCGGGGCGATCACCGAACCGTCGGCGCAGGGGCGCTGCGGCACACAGGGAGGTGCTCAGATGAACGATTCCGCCATATTTCAGGGCCTGACGCGCGCCTGGAGCACCGGCACGCCGCCCGTCGCCTGGCCGGTTGCGTTCTGGAAGAACTGCTTCTTCGACTGCCCGGTCGAGGTCGCCTCCCACATCCAGCGCTTCGCCGGCCGGCAGATGCAGGACCAGGTGCAGCTGTTCTCCGAACTCTCCAAGGAAGAGAACATGGCGAACGCCTTCACCAAGGAGGCGGCCTTCCTCCAGCAGTCGGCGCTCGCATGGAGCAGCGAGATGCTGGAAGTGGCGGAACTGATGCAGTCGAAGCTGCTCACCTCCACCCAGACCGTGGTGCCGGACGAAGACGCGGCCCCCAACTGAGCCTGCCCCGGCCGGAGTGCACAGGGCGCCGAGCGCCTCAAAGCCTGCGCGGGACGTGCTGACCGAAGCCCTTGGCTCCGGTCAAGACTCCGTCGCGCGCCACCACCCTGCCCCGCACCATGGTCAGCACCGGCCAGCCGGTGATCTCCATGCCCTCATAGGGCGTGTAGTCGGACCCGTCCTGGAGCGCGGCATGGGTCAGGGTGCGCGTCAGCTCCGGGTCCCAGATGGCGATGTCCGCATCCGCGCCGACGGCGATCGTGCCCTTCTTCGGATAGAGGCCATAGACCTTGGCGTGATTGGTGGCGGTAACGGCCACGAAGCGGTTGATGTCGATGCGCCCTTTCACCACGCCTTCCGAGAACAGGATCGGCAGCCGCGCGCCGACGCCGGGAATGCCGTTCGGCACCCAGCGGAAGCTGGTGCGGCCTTTGGGGGTCAGCTTGCCCTGGGGGTCGTCGTAGCGGAACGGGCAGTGGTCGGAGGAGAAGGTCGCGAACACGCCCTGCTGGAGGCCTTCCCAGCACGCCGCCTGGCTCGCCGGATCGCGCGGCGGCGGCGAGCAGACATATTTCGCCCCCTCCATGTTGAGGCCGTCGAGATCGGCGGCCGTCAGCACCAGATATTGCGGGCAGGTCTCGCCGAGGATCTTCAGCCCCTTCGCCTGGGCGCGGCGGATTTCCTCCATGGCCTCGCGGTTGGAGACGTGGACCACCATCAGTGGCACGTCGGAGAGCTCCGCCAGCGAGATGGCGCGCGAGGTGGCCTCCCGCTCGGCGATGATCGGGCGCGAGGCCGCGTGGTAGCGCGGCGCGGTGCGGCCGTCCTGCTCCAGCCGGTCGGTGAGGAAGCGGATGATGTCGTAATTCTCCGCATGCACCATCACCAGCGCTCGGGTCTGCCGCGCCACCTCCATCACTTCGAGGATCTGCCGGTCGCTCAGCGCCAGGCCCTCATAGGTCATGAACACCTTGAAGGAGGGGTAGCCGTCCGCCACCAGCGCCGGCAGTTCCTGGCCGAGCACGCTCTCGCTCGGATCGGTGATGATGAGGTGGAAGGAGACGTCCACGTAGCATTCGCCGTCCGCCTTGGCGTGATAGGCGCTGACCGCGCTGCGCAAGGTGGCGCCGCTCTCCTGCATGCAGAACGGCAGCACCGTGGTGTTGCCGCCCAGCGCCGCCGAGCGGGTGGCGGAGGCGAAGTCGTCCGCCATCACGATCCCCTCGCCCGAGGGCTGGGAGATGTGGACATGGCTGTCGATGCCGCCGGGCAGCACCCATTTCCCCGTGGCGTCGATCTCCTCCCGTCCCGCGAGCCCCTCGCCGAGGGCGGCGATGCGCCCGTCTTGGATGCCGATGTCGCAGGAAAAGACGTCGGCGGCGGTGGCGATCCGGCCGTTGCGGATGACGAGATCGAAGGCGGGCGCGCGCTCGGGCATAAGCAGGTCTTTCACGGTGGCAAGTCTTTCACGGTGTTGGAGTTGTTTTGCTAGAACCGGTCGGCGGGCGCGATTCCCGCAACGGAGCAGACGGCATCATGGACGGCACGGCGGCGAAGACGGGCACGGCACGCAAGCGCGGCGCAGGCGCCGCGCGGCGCCGCATCATCGAACAACGCTCCATATCGGCGCATGCGCCGCGCCCGTTCT